>JAYYQC010000451.1:0-10000 GCA_036128675.1 Myxococcota bacterium
AGCCAAGAATGGCAAATCAAACGACCCTGTCCACCAGCTTATGATCAAAGCCAAACGCACCGGCAAGCTGAAGCTCGACGAAGTCATCCAGCTACTCGAGGACGAAGACGATTTCGAAGCGCGCCTAGCCTCGGTACTCGACACGTGTGAACAAGAAGGTATCGAGGTCCGCGATACCGGTAATATGCCGAGTATCGTCGATAACGAGGGAGGCCCAACCTCGCGTGCATCCAAGAAAGGTGCCGCAGCCAAACGCCCAGAACGGGAACTCTCCACCGACCCTGTTCGTATGTACCTGCGGAAGATGGGCTCAGCGCCCTTGCTTGACCGCGAAGGCGAAGTTGAAATCGCCAAGCGAATCGAAGCGGGTCAAATTGAGATGCTCGAAATCGTCAGCAACTCACCCGTCGCAGTCCAGACCATTCTCGACCTCGCATCCAAAATTGAAGAAGGTCAAGTCCGACTCGGTGAGGTCATCTCGGACTACGAAGACTACGTCGGTGACGAGGACAATCCTGAAGACGTCGAGAAAGTTTTGGCGAAGATCGCTCAGTTGGCAAAGCTCAACACCCAAGCCGTTACCGTTCGAGCAAAGCTCGAATCAGGAGATGGTACTGCTAAAACCCGCGCGAACTGGGAAAAGCAGCTAAAACAACTCGGCTCCGACATCGGTGATTTCCTCGGAAAAATTCATCTCTCACGCCGACAGATCGAACGCATCATGGGGATCTTGAAATCCCTCATCATGCAGGCCGACAAGGCGATGCGCGAGCTCAACCGAGAGGCAACAACCCACAATCTCTCGATCGATGAGCTTAGAAAGCTCTTTCGCGTTGCCGACGACCCGGACGAGATCGAGAAGCATGTGAGGGCCACGCTTGAAATCAACGAGATCCGCTTCCGCACACTGGCCAGTATCGTTCGAAGCTGCGAGCGAAAGCTTGCACGTATCGAGTCTGAGGCGCGTGTGCCGATGGACGACCTACGCGACACGTACGATGACTTCATGCGAGCGGAATTTAGAACCGAACAAGCTAAGAAGGAACTGGTTGAGGCTAACCTTCGACTCGTCGTTTCGATCGCGAAGAAGTACACCAACCGTGGACTCCTCTTTCTGGACCTCATCCAAGAGGGAAATATCGGTCTTATGAAGGGCGTCGAGAAGTTCGAGTATCAGCGTGGATACAAGTTCTCCACCTACGCGACTTGGTGGATCCGTCAGGCGATTACGCGCGCAATCGCAGACCAAGCGCGAACCATTCGTATTCCGGTCCATATGATTGAATCGATCAACAAGGTTGTCCGAACGAGCCGCTACCTCCTGCAGGAGATGGGCCGTGAGCCCGACCCTGAAGAGATCGCAGAAAAGATGGACCTCCCCATCGATAAGGTTCGCAAAGTTCTTAAGATCACCAAGGAGCCGGTATCTCTTGATGCTCCGATTGGTGAAGACGAAGACTCCTCGATGGGCGATTTGATCGAAAACCGTAATTCGATCAACCCAGCCGAGCAGACGGCAAATAACGAACTGGCTGACCAGGTTCGGGCGGCTCTCGCTACGTTGACTCCACGGGAAGAGAAAATTCTTAGGATGCGTTTCGGCGTCGGCGAAAAGAGTGACCACACTCTTGAAGAGGTCGGACAGGACTTTAATGTCACCCGCGAGCGAATCCGACAGATCGAAGCCAAAGCGCTTCGTAAATTACGCCATCCGTCGCGTGCGAAGACTCTCTCCGCCTTTGTCGACTAAGGGAACCACGCTTCCTCCCATAGCTAATCAGCCCGATGTCTTAATACTGGCGTCGAAGTAGCATTACGCCCTATTCTTTTAGCTATGCCAACGGTCCTCATCGCTGATGATATGCGCGTGGAGCGCATGATTCTTAAAGCGCACCTCACCAAGTGGGGCTACGATATTATCGAGACCGATGGCGGAGAAGCGGCCCTCAAATACCTCTTGAAACCCGACGGGCCTCAGATGGCTATTTTGGATTGGGTCATGCCTGGTATGACGGGTCCAGAGGTTGTTCGGATTGTTCGCTCTCAACGCAAAAACGCCTATGTTTATTGCATCCTATTAACTGCCCTTGGCAGCAAAGCTGATATTATCGAGGGGCTCCAGGCTGGGGCGGATGACTACGTGACCAAGCCCGTGAACGCCGATGAGCTACAAGTCCGACTCAATGGTGCGCAACGCCTTATCGGTGCGCTAGAGGCGCAGCGCCTCTCAGAGCTTAAGATGCAAGCTCTCCTCGATTCCGCTGGTGACGCCATTCTCATTACGGACCCTGACGGAAGAATTGAGTCGGCGAACCCTCATGCTGAGCGACTCTTCGCGAGCACAGAGGAGAGTGTGATTGGAAAGTCAGTCCTCGACTTCATCGATGACCTCGCGGTCCAAGAGATACTCACTGAACACCTCCTTGCGGTCTCTGAATTGGAGGCCGAATTTCAGAGCCGAAACCGTCGCCGCGAAATTTCAGTTCGGCGGGGAGATGGAGGCACAGCTGTTGTCGCAATTAAGGTCAGTCGCTTAACACCTGACGACTCATCTCAGCTCAGTATTTTTATGACCGATATCACGGAGCAGAAGCGACTCGAGGTGAAGGTGCAACACACCAATAAGCTTGAGGCCGTCGGCCAATTGGCCGCAGGTATCGCCCACGAGATCAACACGCCTATCCAGTTCGTTGGTGACAGCGTTGGTTTTGCTAGAGAAGCAACAGACCAGCTTCTAGAATTGGTTGAGCTTTACGACAAAACACTCGAAGTCCTGCCGGACGGAACCGTCACGGACGAAGCCTGGGAAGCGATCGACGACTTGCGCGAAGATGCCGACATCGAATTTCTACAAAAGCAATTACCTCTCTCGTTTAATCGAGCCGGTGAAGGGCTCGCGAGAATTGCGAAAATAGTCCGAGCAATGAAGGAATTCTCTCGGCGTGACGAAGTTCTTGAAATGAAAAACGCGAGCCTAGAGGAAGGGCTCCAAAGCACGCTTGTCGTGGCTCAAAACGAATACCGTTATGTTGCAGATATCGAAGAATCATACGACGACCTCCCCCCAGTCAGATGTAACCTAGGAGACCTCAATCAGGTTTTTCTCAACCTCATTGTGAATGCAAGCCACGCTATCGCCGATAAAATAGGCTTCCGCCCTGAGTCCAGAGGAACGATTACAGTAAAGACCTATCGCGATGGCGACGTTGCCGTCGTCGAGATTGGAGATACGGGTGACGGGATCCCACCTCACCTTCACGAAAGAATCTTCGAGCCATTCTTCACGACCAAAGAAGTTGGAAGAGGCAGTGGGCAAGGCCTCGCTATTTCTCACACGATCGTCGTGGACAAACACAAAGGGCAGCTCAGCTTTGAAACCGAGCAAGGCGTTGGCACGACATTTTTCATCCGCCTACCAATTCAGGGAGCAGATCTGATGTCCTCTCGATCTTGATACCTAAGCTCTTTCAAGACTTGATTCGAAGAGCCAAATGAGTTGGCAATATTACTTGTAATAAAAAAGTTATCTGTGCATTCTTGAAGAGCTCGCGTACTGTACACAGGTGACACACGCAAGCAGTGAACTCGAATCGCTTTTAAAGACGCTGGCCCCCTCTCATGTTGTACTACGCCTAGATGTCCACGGAACCTCCCAAATTACCAGGACACGATGCCCCCAAGGCAAACGATGACAAAGAAGTCCGTGATCCGAGATTGGAAATCCTAGAGTCGCTCTCGGATGGAATTTCCCACGAGTTAAACTCACCGCTTCAAATTCTTACCGATAGCTTCAGCCTCCTTATCGAGATGAATCGAACGATGATAAATCTGATCCAGCAAACTGAGCCACAAGAAACACTAGAAAACTCAGAGATGATGGATGAACTAGAATTTGTTCGGACTGAGGCCGAACCAAACTACGAGCGGATTCATCAGGGCCTCAAGCGAATCGAAAGTGTTGTGGAGACATTCAAGGTTTTCGCCGGCGAACAAAACCGACCCGAGCGAAGCAACCTCGATGTCCAACCAATCCTCATCGAAGCGGTCGAGCCGTTCCGTGAACAAGGAATCGACATTCAACTAACGTGTCAGCTTTCAACTGAAGTATTCACCCTTGAGGACGATATTCACACTATTATGGGTGAGTTACTCTCAAACGCCATTCAGGCAACCCTTAAGAAAAGTCGCGAAAACGCCTCACCCATTATGGTGAATGCGACCAACGACTCACAGTACTTCATCCTGAAGGTTCGAGACGAAGGAGTCGGAATCGCTCCCGAGATACAATCACGTATCTTCGACCCGTTCTTCGCCACACATCGAGATGGTATCAATAGGGGAAGAGGCCTTTGTATTATTCGCCAATTGGTTCAGCGCAAATACAAGGGTCAGGTCACCTGCACTTCAATCTTAGGCGAAGGAGCAACCTTCGAAGTTCGGCTTCGGCTCAACAGTCCAGGGTAACGACTGTTACGCCTTCGCCACCTTCGTTATTCTCACCTGACCGAAAATCTTTCACAATCGTTGAGCTGACGAGGAGATCTCGCACCATCGTTTTCAGGGCACCACTCCCATGCCCATGAACAATCGTGAGGCGCGGCTGCGGAGCTAAAAATGCTGCGTCGAGAAATTGGAGTAAAGCCTCTCGCGCTTCAAGTACGCGCTGTCCGCGTAAATCACATCTGGTCGGGACCGAGGCTGCAACAACCTTTCCACTAAGAACCGCGGCCTGCTCATCTTTCGATGGCTTCACAAAGTTGGGTAACTTCTCGCTACCTTTGGAAGACTTTTTCTGACTCAACGCTAATTCGGAAAACTTCATGCGCATCTTCAACATACCAACTTGAACTGTCGCTTCCGAACCGCCTACCTCAAGGACTTCGCCCATCTGCTTCACGGTCAAAACGAAAACTCGTTGTCCTATCTTGGGCTTTCCTTGAAGCGGAGAAATTGCAGCTGTCTCGGCACTGGCCTTGAGTTTGGCCGCTTCTTTCACTTGATTTGATGCATCCGTTTTGAGACGCTTCTGTAGCTCGACGGCTTTTCCCATCGACCGCTCCGATTGAACCTCACGAACCAGCTCAGCAATTTCTTTTTCTTGCTCAGCTATTCTCTCCGCAAACTCACTTCGAACTTCTGCTTCCACTGAGCGGCGGCGACGACCAAGCTCTTCGTTTTCTCGTTGTAGATGACGCGTCTGATTTTGAAGTTTTCCTTTGAGATCCTCTACTTCAGTCTTGGACTTTTGCAGTTCCTCGCGCTCGAGCTCCAAACGTTTAAGCGCGATGGCAAGCGCCCCTCTCTGCTCCAAGAAACTACGAGATGCCGCTAACACTTCTGCAGGCAATCCGCACGACGCGGCGACATCGAGGGCATTAGAGGTCCCAGCAGCTCCAGTTTCAAGATGAAAAGTTGGTTTCATCGTATCCGGGTCGAGTCCCACCCGTGCATTCCCAAAGCGCTTATCTGTGATCCCGAGAGCTTTCAGTTCCTCGAGGTGCGTTGTAACAACGCAGCGAGAGCCGGCATTACAGAAGTGCTCTAAAATGCCTCGAGCCAGTGCAGCTCCTTCGACAGGGTCCGTACCGCTAGCAATCTCATCGATAAAGAACCACCAACCGTTCTCCGCGCGGGAAGCCATCTCTGCAAGTCTGCTCAGGTGAGCGGTGAAGGTACTCAAATCACGTGAAAGGTCTTGGAGATCACCAATTGCCGAGGTTAAACCGCGAAGCCACGGAAGTGATGTCTGCGCACCACACGCGACCGGCATACCACAATGAGCCATAACGAGTGTCAACGCTACGGTCGTCATCGCAACGGTCTTACCTCCCGCATTAGGTCCGGAAATCACCGAGACTCTAACCGTAGAAGATTGAGAAAAGTCGTTCGCGATAACCTTGGGACCGAGACTGAGCGCTAAGAGTGGATGACGCGCGTCGAGTAGTTTAAGCGTCTCATCGCGACGAGGCATTATGGTCTTACCACGGATCTTTGTACCGAAATGAAACATTGCATTGACTAAATCTAGTCGTGCGACCGTGTCGAGTCCACCTTCGATTTCGACCGCAAACTCGCCTAGGTCAGCCGAAAACATCGAAAGGATTTTCTGTTCTTCTTCCAATATTCGCGCATGAATCACGGTGAGTTCGTTGCCAAGCTTGATCAGCTCCTGAGGCTCAATAAAGACAGTCTCGCCTGAATTGGAGGCATGGTGAACGACACCTGCAATCCTGGATTGCGAGTTTGCCTTCACAGGCAACACATAGCGCTCACCCCGCACCGTAAAGAAGTCATCCTGTAACCAAGGGCGATAATCTTCATCCTTTAGCATGGTTTCCACACGCGTCTTCATCGAGCCACGAAGTTGTCGGGCTCGACGACGCAATTCGCCAAGTTCCGCACTTGCATCGTCTCTCAACTCGCCGCTTGGCTCGATGGCTTCATGGATCTGAAATACCAGCGAAGGTGCCCGTGCGAGCTCAGTAACGAGAGCATTCAGATTAGGCATATCCTCTGCCCAACGCTCGCCCAACGATCGCGTCGTTTGGAATGTATCGAGAACCCCAGCACACTGTCGGACTTCAAGCCCTTCAAGTAAGCCACCTTTCTCAGCCCGTCTCACAAGCGGACCAACCTCCTTCGCACCATCGAGATCCAACGTCAAAGATTCGGTTTCGGACAGCCAATGCAGTTCAGACTGAATAGCTAAACGCCACTCGACCTCATCAATCTTCGATGAAGGAGTCAATTGTGCGATTAAGGTGCGCCCACGCTCGGTTTGGATTGATTCTTCAACAACCCGTAAAATCTGAACCCAGCCAAGCTGCTTAAGACTTTCTTGATCTACAAACATCTATCTTTAAATCTCCAGGAACCCCATTACACATCCGTAACCCAGGTATCAACGACTCTTGTCATTGCGTCACACCATGCGTAGGGTGACCCTGTCTTAGTGAATTATGGGAGTCTGAGAGTGAACGACCGTCAATTTGAGGTGTCATCTTTTCGTCCAGTGCCCAAGACGGGCGTGATATACGTGACAACCGAAGCAACCGCTAGAGGCTTCGGTCGGGATGGTGAACTATGGTGCAACCTGGGGCAAGGTATGCCCGATACAGGTCCCTTACCAGGGGCCCCCGAGCGAAGAGAGACCGTCACTATCCATGTCGACGATCAAGAGTATGCGCCGGTTCCGGGAATTCTGGAGGCTCGAGAGGCTGTCGCCAAGCTGTACAACGACCTTTACCGAAAAGATAAGGCCTCAAAGTACACCGCTGAAAACGTCGCCATCTGCGGCGGCGGCCGCATTGGACTCACCCGCGTTGTGGCCGCTCTTGGTCAAATTAACCTTGGGCATTTCTTACCAGACTATACCGCGTACGAAGAGTTACTCGACATCTTTCGCAGCTTTAACCCCATCCCAATTATTCTTGAGCCGAGTAAGGGATACCGTATTCCCACCGACACGTTAAAGTCGGAAATCCTCGGGCGTGGCCTCGGCGGTTTATTGGTCTCCAACCCTTGTAACCCAACCGGTATGGTCATCCATGGCGAAGACCTCAATACCTGGGTCAAGACCGCGCGAGACCTCAACTGTGCCATGATCTTCGATGAGTTCTACTCAAACTACATCTGGCTTAATGAAGACAAGCCCGCCATGGTCAGTGCCGCCGAATACGTAGAGGACGTAGATAAAGATCCGGTCGTCCTCTTAAATGGCCTCACTAAAAATTGGCGGTATCCGGGCTGGCGTCTTGGTTGGGTCGTGGGACCTAAAAATGTCGTCAGCGCAGTGTCATCCGCCGGTAGCTTTCTGGATGGAGGTGGAAGTCGTCCGCTGCAACGCGCAGCTTTGCCTCTTCTAGAAGCGGGTTATGTTGAGCAAGAGACCAAAGCTATTTGGGATGTCTTCAAAACCAAACGACAGTTGATGCTGAATGGACTGACGAAGCTTGGCGTCCGGGTCGACGCTGCGCCAAGTGGGACGTTTTATATCTGGGGTGACCTCAGCGACCTGCCTGCCCCAATCAATGAAGGTATGGGCTTTTTTAAGAGCGCGCTAGACTACAAAGTTATCGCGGTTCCTGGTGAGTTCTTCGATATCAACCCTGGCAAACGTCGTCCCGGTAGACACTCGCGGTTTCGCAGCTATGCGCGGTTCTCCTTTGGTGCCAGCTTGGAGCAACTCGAAGAAGGACTTCGACGAATCGGTGAGATGATCGAAAAGCACCGAGGCCAATAGGGCTGAAGCTCCGGAAACCTGCCTCATAGCCCAACTTCTGTTTGATCCGCCGAAGCGACCTTCGTAACAATGGTTCCCCAAAGGAGCGACGAAGGTGAGCACAAAGATCAAACACGTCTTAGCATCGGACGGCCAACTCGTTTGGACCGATGCCGAACTCCCAAACCCCGGTCCCGATGAAGTCTTGATTGAGATCCACTTTGCCGGACTCAACCGAGCCGATCTCCTCCAAGCCAAGGGGCTCTATCCACCGCCGCCGGGGGCCTCAGATGCTCTAGGACTGGAGTGTAGTGGTATCGTTGTCGAGGCGGGCGAAGACGTCGCCGATGACCTCCCTATCAACACCCGTGTGATGGCTTTACTCGCCGGCGGAGGTTATGCAACCCACGCGCTGGTTCCAGCTGAACAGGTGGTGATGCTTACCAAACATTTAGGCCTGGTTGAGGGTGCCGGACTCCTCGAAACCTTCGTCACAGCGCACTCAAATTTATTTGTGTTCGCTCGAGCGCTCGAAGAAGAAAAAGTTCTCATCCACGGTGGCGCTGGTGGCGTCGGAACCGCGGCTATCGACCTCTGCCGGGTATTAGGGCTGCGCACCTTTGTCACCGTAGGTGACCGCGCCCGCGGGGAGAGATGCGTCAAGCTCGGCGCTGAAGGTTTTGCAGTCTACCATGACGAGACATCATTTACCGACGTCGTCCGCGCGGCCGGAAATGGATGGGAATCAGGCCCCGATGTCATTCTCGATTGCGTCGGAGGAGCCTACCTTGGCAAGCACCTTGACCTTATAGCACCCGGGGGGCGCTTGGCGACCATCGGACTTCAGGGTGGGCGCCATGCGCAACTAGATATGGGACTGCTTCTGAAAAAAAGAATCCAGGTAATGGGTTCAACCTTACGTGCGCGGACTCCGGAGGAAAAAGGGCACCTCATCGATGCCCTATGGAATGACGTTGGAGAGCTCTTCGAGCAAGGAACTCTGCGCCCTCACATTTTCGACATCGTGGATGGCAAAAATCCTTCCGCCGCGCATGACCTCCTGGGCTCTGGCGGCAAACATTTCGGAAAAATTGTTCTCGATATGAGAAATCTCTAAAATTAGAAAGACACAGAAATGACCCAATTAGGAACTCCGAACTCTGATTGTTCAACAAAGCTTTTGCTACTCGGCTCGGGAGAGCTAGGACGCGAGGTTGCTCTCGAGGCCATGCGATATGGCATTGAGGTCATCGCCGTAGATCGCTATGCCAACGCCCCCGCGATGCAGTTCGCGCACCGGTCTCATGTGATCGATATGCTCGATGGTGAAGCACTTCGTAACCTTTGCGAGGATGAGCGACCAGACTTTATCGTTCCAGAAATAGAAGCCATTGCGACCGATACACTAGTCGAGCTCGAAGGCGAGGGTTACACCGTCATTCCAACCGCTAGAGCAGCTCAACTAACGATGAACCGAGAAGGTATTCGACGGCTCGCAGCCGAGGAACTCGGAATTCCTACATCGACGTTTGAATTTGCCTCGAATGAAGCAGAGTTCTTCATGGCGGTTTCGCGTGTCGGCTTTCCCTGCGTTGTCAAACCCATTATGAGCTCATCAGGAAAAGGACAGAGCTTAGTCAAAGGTGACGGCGGCGTACGAAAAGCTTGGCAGGCTGCCCAAGAGGGTGCACGAGGGGGCGCAGGAAAAGTCATCGTCGAGAGTTTCATTGAGTTTGAATATGAGATTACACTACTGACACTGCGACATTCAGGCGGTAC
>JAYYQC010000452.1:0-15256 GCA_036128675.1 Myxococcota bacterium
GCGCCATCGCCCTCATACTGCTTAGGCGGGTTTCGAGGCTCTACGATAGCCCGAGCCCCGAGCGCGTCTCAATGTAGGTGTGGGTGAGCTTAAGAGGCTTTAGAAGATGCCAGGGCCAACGCCGGTGGAGGCATCGCCAAAGAGCCCACAGAGCGTGTCAGAGCGGTAGGCAATCGCAAATGAAGTGATGCCGTCTTCGGTCATGAGATCAATGGAGGTGCCGTTGCTGGAGTAGAAGCTCGCGCCCCGCTCTTCGGTGGCAGACACAATCGTGAAGCGCACCTCGAAGTCCTCGCCGGCCAAGGGGCCAATCACCCCACCATCGGTGTTCTGCACGTAGCGGAAGCGCCCATTGTAATGGCTGGCATCGGCCGACATCGCGGTGACCTGGCGTGAGAGCTCGCCGCTGTCGTCGCTTAAGATGACGTCGTCAAGCAGCCCATTGCCAGTGACCTGAATATCGATATCCAGGCTCACCCAGTCGGCGTGGCCACCCTCGTCCTTATTGCTAAAGAAATTCAGCGTGAGGCCATCGGGCCCTTCGTAAAAGAAGACATGGGTCTCAAAACCGGTTGGGTCCGGTCCCACAATCGGATGGGCCGAGGCGCTGTAGTAGTTGAAGTTCTCGGCTGCATTGAGGTCGCCCTCAAAAGACCAGATCTCACCGAGGTAGGCCTCGTCGGTCAGCGCTGCATCGACAGCCGTGAGCTGCCAGACCCCGAGGGTCTTGAGCGTCGCGTCTTGGCAGACATCCACCCCAAGCTGGGCTTCGGCCTCACAGACATTGCGCACCTTGGCTTGGAGCTGCTGCTCACCCAAGGCCCGCTCTGACGCCAGCCAGTTATAGCGATAGAGCCCATCCGCATCGGCGACAAGCTCCGCAACCACGCTGCCATCGTCACGCATTAGGGTGACCTCCGGCGCACCGTCACTGATAAAGGCATCGGTCACCTCTACCACCACCTCGACATCCTCAGCTTCGGCAAAGATGGCACCGCTGGCGGGCTCGAGAATGGTGACAGTCGGCAAGACAGGTTCCGCGACGCTGAGGCTATGCTCGAGGCTCGCGTGGTCTCGGAGCGTGACCGTAAAGTCATGCTGCCCAGGCAGCGCGCTGACCACAACCTCAAGGGCTTCACCCGGCGCAAGTCGCTGGTTGATGGGCACAATCTCCATCACCTCAGGATGCTGACGCTCAAGGGTCTCCACAAAGACCGTCCAGAGTCCCTGGTTCTCAATCTGAACCGAGACGTCTTCACCGTCGCAGTGGCTGCTTAAAGAGGTTGTGGTGAGAGATACCTGATGCGGTGAATCCAGCACCACGTCGGGATTGTTGGCTTCGATCATCGGCACTGAGTCCGGCAACCGTAGGAGAGAATCCTCTGCACAGGCAGAAGAGAACAAGAAACACCCAGAGAGAATGATGGTGCGGTGGGTACGCGACATCATTGGCCTCCTTCACTGTGAGTCAGGTCTCTAGACAAGCACCCCCTCGATCGGAGGTTTTGGAATAAAGACCCTAAAGTTTGTAAATCCGCGAAGGTGTGTGCGCTGGGTATCAATGTGGTCGCTGGCCTCTCGGCCATCACCCAGTGCAATCGAGATATGTCCATCGGGGCTAACATCGCTTTTGCCCCATACAACAATGGCACCCGCAGGCAACTCAGAAAGTTCCTCTGTGCTCACGTTGACCTCTTTAAATTCTGGACGCGCGGCAAGCTGGTCGGCTGCCATATACGCGGACATGCCCCAGAGGAAGCGTCCAACTTTGGCATCCACCGCATCGGCCACACCCGCGTAGCAATTTCCGATGGTGTTGCGCATGGTGGCAATCCGCGATGCTTCGGCTGCCAAAGCTCGACCCGCGGAGGTCTCAGGCAGTCCCGCCTCGGTGTTCACCATGAGGATCTCAGACGCTGCGTTCAGCGCTGGGTTGCTGACCATCGGAGTCAGCTCAAGCTCAGGTACCGACGTCGCAGCTGAGCCAGGCATCGGGATGGCCATGAGCTCTAGGAGTCGGCCGCTGGTCTCAGGGCCCACAATTCCGTCGATCCGGAGACCATGCGCGGTCTGAAAGGCGCGCACTGCGGCTTCGGTCTTAGGACCAAAGATACCATCGGGCTCAACCGGATAACCGGCGTCGCTGAGCTGACGCTGCAATGACTCGACCAGTGGTCCCGCATTGCCATTGCCCAAGAGCTGAAGCCCCTTCTGAACCGACTGCAATGCCAGGGCATCCGGGTTTTGAACCGAGCTGCTTGGAGCGCGGCGAACCGGTGCGGCTTGAGGCGCGGCCAAGGTTGGCTGCTGAGCGGCTGGCTGGCGAAGGGTTGAGGCGGTATTTCGGGTCTGGCGAGCGGCGTCAAAGCCGTCGCGCGGCGGGGTTGAGCTTGATGGCTGCGAGATGGATGGGCCTGGGGTGCGCAGTGCACGTGGCTGAGGTTGCGCCACATTTGGCAAGGCGTGGACCTGTTTCGGCTGTCTGGTCTGAATCATAAACCCTCTCCTCCGGCTCCAAGGGAGTCATACAGCGCTCAAGCCAACTTCGGTTAAATCAATTTGGGTGAAGCCGGATGATCGATCCCACGGGTCTGGGCGTGACCAGATGCCCTCAACCTCGCGCTGAGGCGTCGAGCTCAGGTCTCCCCACGTCTAAGCAACGTAAGGTAAAACCCTTAAACCCCCGTTATCGATAATGATTTCTCGCAAACCTTGGATTGAGTGCTTGGTCTGCGCGGCGATCTGGTGTCAAATACTACGGGGGTAATTTCGTGCATCGACGCTGGTTTAGATACTTCATGCTCGCAGCAGCAGTGGCAGCCGTCTGTGGCGGCGGACTCGCGTACGCCCAAGAGAACACCTACACCCTCCCCATCACCCGCTACCTCGAGCCGGAGCGTCCCACCCGAACCCTTGAGTCGGTGACGGCAAAGAGCAGCGTCTTGCCCTGGAAGGAGTTCAACCGCTCACTGAACCTGGGCTACCTCGACGAGCCGGTCTGGATCCGAGTCGACCTGGCTGGCAGCGCAGAAGAGCTCACGATGCTCGAGATCGCCTACCCCAACCTCGATGCGGTCGATGCATTTTATGTGCGCGATGGCCAAGTGCTCTCGCAAGTTGAGACCGGCGACCGCTCTCTCTTTTCGGAGCGGGCCTGGCCACACCGTAACTTCATCTTCCCCCTCGACAGCGAGGCCGAGTACATCTTCCTCCGCGTGCAGACCAGCACCTCGATGCAGGTGCCGATCCTCTTTTGGGATGCCGACCAGTTCAGCCGACATGACCAAGGCGCATTACTGCGGCAGGGCATCTTTTTGGGCGTCCTTATCGTCATGGCGCTCTACAACCTCTTCATCTTCGCTGGCACCCGAGAGACATCGTTCATTCTTTATGTCGGGTATGTCTTTTCAATCGCGTTCTACCAGGCCTTCCACCACGGGCTTACCTATCAGTTTTTGTGGCCTGCTTCGCCCGACTGGCACAATATCTCCGGCGGACTCTTCATCAGCGGTGCCGTCTTTTTCGTGTCGCTCTTTAGTCGCGAAATCTTGGTGCTAAGCAAGACGAGCCCGGTGCTCCATCAGTACCTGAAGATTGCCGCGACCATCGCCGGTACGCTCTTCTTGATGAGCTTTGCGTTCTCTTACTCGGTCATCGCACGCCTGGTGATTGTTCTCGCGATCCCCACCGCTCTGCTCATTATCAGCGCCGGCGTGATCCTCTGGTACCGAGGCATGCGTCCGGCAAAATTCTTTACCCTGGGCTGGACTGCGTTTCTCGGGGGAACCATCGTCTTCGGGCTCAGTAAGCTTGGCTTTCTTCCGCACAATGTCCTCACCGAGAATGCGCTTCAGGTCGGTGCCACCATCGAGGTGCTCCTTCTCTCGGTTGCTTTGGCTGAGCGCCTCAACGAAGAGCGGCGCGAGCGACGTCGGGTTCAAGCAACGCTCTTGGGCGAGCAGCGAGCCCTGACCGAAGCCTACGCGCGCTTTGTACCGGTCGAATTTACGCGACTCCTCGGCAAGCGCAAAATTACCGAGATTGAGCTTGGCGACCACCGTGAGATGGAGATGACTATCCTCTTTTCGGATGTCCGCTCCTTCACATCCATCGCCGAGGGACTCAGCCCGAAAGAGACCTTTATGCTGCTCAACGAGTATCTCGGCCGGATGGCACCGATCATCACCAAGCATGGCGGCTTCGTCGATAAATTCCTCGGCGACGGCATCATGGCGCTCTTCCCGGTGGACTCCGATGCAGCCATCGCAGCCTCAGCCGAGATGCTCGAATCACTGATGCAATGGAACCGAGAGCGCGAGCAAGCCCAGCTCTTTCCACTTCAGATCGGCGTGGGTCTCAATTCGGGACAGATGATGCTGGGTACAATTGGTGCATCCGGGCGCATGGAAGGGACCGTGATCAGCGACTGCGTCAACACCGCCGCCCGCATCGAATCCCTCAATAAGATCTACGGTACAGCGGTGCTCCTGAGTGAATCAGCCTTTAAGTCCATCCCCGAGAGTCATCGGTTTAATTTCCGGCTACTCGACCGGGTGCGGGTCAAAGGGAAAACCGAACCGGTGATGATTTACGAGCTACTCGATGCCTTGCCCGAAGCAATCAAAGCTCAGCGTCTCAAGACCCGGGATATCTTTCACGATGCGCTTTACGCCTACTGGGGCGCTGAGTTCGAGCGCGCACTCCGCGGCTTCCAGCGCTGCACTGAGCTCGACCCCGAAGACCGCGCGATTCATTTACTCCACGAGCGGGCAAATTGGCAGGCACGCTCCGGCTCCAAAACACAGGACTGGACCGGTGCCTTTGACGTCAACCTTCTTCTTCAAGACCCAAGCGGTCAAAAGAAGAATTCCTAAACGCAGGGACACACGATGCAGCGACTCTACATCATTCTCTTCGCAGTTGTTCTAGGAATTGGCTCACTCTTCCTTTTTTGGAGTCCCGAGCCCAGTAAACGCAAGCAGCGCCGCGCACTACCCAAGGTAGAAAAGGCCCAAGTGGATGCTCCCGAAGAGAAAGTCGAAGAGCCCGAGGAACAAGAACCTGAGGTTGCCGAAGCCGCACCCCTACCTGCCGTGGATTTGGAAAAGGAAGCATCAACCGATGAGACCGACCTGAGCTTTCAGCAAGGCTACTGCGAGGCAAGTACCGATCCGCTTGAGACCGAGTGGCTGCGCAATGTCCGCGCCATGATGATTGCCGGCAGCCCTTCCGAGGAGACGCTCACGGCCCTCGCGTCTGAGTTTGAGTCACTTGATGATCCGATGCCCAGAGAGCTGCTCGCTCAGAGTATCGTGTTGCGACAGCTGGGCCGCGCCAAGGAGGCGAATGCGGTGACCGAACGGTTTCCCGAGCCACCGCCTGCCGATATCCGCTCCTTGGTCAACGACGCCAAGCTGGCCTACCGCGCTGGCCGGTTTAGCGAGTCGGTGGCGAAGCTTCGTAAACACCAGGCCTGGACCTTGGGCCGTGTCCTCTACCTGCCATTTTTAGCCCGCGTTCAGCTCACCGACGAGCTGACCCGCGATTTCATATCGAAGCGCTCGGATGGCTTCCAGGTGCTTTACCCAACCAAAGCCGAGGGCCAAGACTGGTCGACCTGGATAGAGGGTGTGGAGGCCGGCTTAGATGACCTCGGTGACTTCGTCGAGGGTGAGCTCCCCTCCCCACTGACTATGGTCGTGTTTCAGGATCGGAGTGAGCTCCTCGCCACAACCTGCGGTAAAAACTGGGCCGGTGGCATCTACGATGGTGTAATCAAGCTCTTTCTCAACGAGGATGGCTCATTACCCAATATCCGGACCGTCCAACACGAGCTTATTCATGCAACGCTCGAGCGTAATTTCCCCAATCGAGCCCCCATGTGGTTCGAAGAAGGACTGGCAGAGATCTTCGAGCATCGCGCCAAGCCAATTGAGCCGCGCTTTGAAACCATTCGAACCAATCGCGTCTATGTTCCCCTAACAACACTCAGCGACGGCTTTCACTTGCTTGAAGCCGGCGAAGAAGCCAATGCCGCCTATCTCCAGAGCCGGCTCCTCCTCTTATGGATTCAACAAGACAACGCCGAGCTGAGCTTGACCGACGCGCTTGGGCTACTCAAAGGTCCCTCGCTTACGCGCGAAGCCTTTACCAACCGAGTCCTGGGTGCCGACTTCTCGATGGAGACGTATTTTCAATTCATCCAGAAGCTGACTGAGTCCAAAGACCCGTAGAGGAGAGAACCCAATGCCCACCAGGGCGCAAATCGCCCCCATCCTGACCGGAATCCTGCTTCTTGGCTGGTTCTTCCATCCGGTTGATACACCTCCGCCATTCGAACTCGAAGAAAACGACCTAAGGCTAGACGCTAGCCGTCTCAAAATCGGCCAGCGTACCTTCGAGCGCTGGTTGGGCTGGGTCGACCCTTACGGTCAACTTCAAGACGCGGTGGTCATGAACGCCGAGGCGCTGGAGATCTCACTCAAGGGTGAGGCCCGCTTCACTGCGCAGTGGGTTCAGGGCGAGCCTCCCTCGAAAGAGCCCGAGAATGCAGGCTCTCTCACGGGACTGCGCATACTCCTCGATCCAGGTCATTATGGTGGAGCCTGGTCCGAACACGAGTCCCGCCATGTTCAGCGCGATGGTGAGCTACCGATTCGAGAAGGTAATCTTACCTACGCAACCGCAGAGCTTGCCGCGGAGGCTCTGACTCGAGCCGGCGCGACGGTCTACCTAACCCGAGAAGCACCCCCGACAACCCCATTTGAGAGCCATATCCCTCCTCCAGCTCTTTTAGAGCGCGAAGCTGCGATCTGGCTCGGGAACAATGGTCACCGAAGTGACACCCGACTGCTCATGAAGGGCTACCCCATGTGGATTGCGGATCGTCTCCTTCGGTATAAGCGCGACGCAAAGGTACGAGACTCAGCCGCGCATCTCTTTACCCTGGGCGATCTGAGACAGCGGTCAGCACTTGCCACCGCCTGCGATGCCCACGCCTTGATCTCGATTCACTACAACGGAGCAAAGCGTCCAGAGGTGAACCACGTCATGGCCTTCGTGCCGGGGCATTTTATGGAGGGTGAGCTCATCTCACCGGCCTCGAGACGCCTCGCGCTCGACGCTCTTATGAGTGGTCGATTACCAGTCAGCGCCAGACTTGGGAAAAACCTCGTCGATGCACTCCAAGATGAAATGGGCTTGACGACCATTGATGAAGCAAAGAGAGGCCGAAGTTATCCACTCCCCGGCTACCGTGGGGTCTTCGCTCGTAACCTCGCAGTACTTCGACGCACCCGCGTGCCGGTGGTCTTGGCTGAGGGCCCGTTTATGAGTCACCCCGCTGAGTACGACAAAATTCTCGACCTTGAGACCGGTCGACCCGGTATCCGCAGCGAAGAATACGCACGGGCGATACTGAGAGCGGTCAAGGAGAGCGCCTGGGACCTCAAGCGTTTTCGAGAACAACAAGGCGCCGAGTCTGGTCGAGAGGCCTGCCCAATCGACCCATGGCCTGCCGAGGTGCCCACCAAAGAGCCTTCGTATACGCGTTGATCACGCCAAAGCCGGCGCGGGTGTACGTCCCAAGTTGCGAAAGGCTCTATGAGGCTTTGAGTGTCTTCGCTGGCTTAGATGACTTTAAGAGCTCTGCATCCTGACGTCCGGGGCGGTTAATCCCTGTACCAATTGGGGCCACATCGAGCGTCGCAACCAAGGTCGCGGCTTGAAGCACATCGGCGGCACTTGAGAGCTTGCCCGAGAGATAGGCTTTCCAGTCACCCTGGCGCAACATCACCGGTAAGCGATGATGGATGGCCTGAAAATCTGAGCTTGCTTCACGGGTGAGAACCGCAACCGAATGAATCACTTCTCCTCTGGGGCTTCGCCAGCTATCCCAGATGCCGGCTAAGCCAACAATCTCACCACTTGAAGGCTCCACTCGATACGGCACCTTTCGGCCGCGCTCCTGACCTCGCCACTCGATAAATCCGCTGGCGGGAAGGACGGTACGTCGCTGGTAAAAGCTCTCCTTGAACGAAGGCTTCTCGCCGACCGTCTCGATGCGTGCGTTGATCAGAGGTCGCTCGCGGGCGGGGTCACGGCGCGACCAGCTTGGGATGAGCCCCCAGCGAAACTTCCTCAGCTCCAGCTTGCCCGCGTTGAGGGTGAGACCGCTCACCGATTCGGTCGGTGCGAGATTCGCGCCCGTTCTAAGGTCAGGGCTATGAAGGACCTCAAGGGTGTCGTTTATTCCTTCGACCACTTCGCTCAAAAAATATCTTCCACACATGGCGATAAGATGGCGCAGGGGTCTGACACTTCCAAGGGTCTAGGAAAAAAGTCCCTTAAATCCATCGACCATGCGTCGCATCAGGGATGGCGAGAGCTCGTTGACTTTGGCATCGTAATCGTTGGCGGAGGCGCGATTCACCTCACCGAAATGGTCGGTAAGCTCATCGGTTGCCCAGTTCATCGAATTCACACTCACTTCGCCGTGGCCAGAGCGTCCGAAAAGAGAAAAGTGTAGGTGTGCATAAAGCGCGAGTGCTCGGTCGTAGATATACTCGTTTGGCTTGTCTTGATAATCGCTGACCTCAGGGATGAGGAGCTTCGCCATGACGTAAGGGAAATAGCTGTAATGCGAGACGAAGCCCATATTCCAGGTGCTGTAGAGGTCCGCCCACTCTTTTGTGAGCGGCATATTGAACTCAATTGCATCGCTGTCAGATGCAAACCGCGCCGGGCCAGCGCCCGTAGCAGCATCCTCGGCACCACCCGCCCGATGCTTGGCCAGCGCCCAGCCAGCCGCCGCGTTGTCCCAGTTACCGAGCTTGGCATCGAGCGCCATGGCCTCGAGGATATTCACCGAGAGCATAGTTCGGAGCATATTGGGTTCAACCTTACCTTCGCGATGCGCCCGTAAGAATTCGTTCATCGGATATTCAACCGATTTCAGTTTTACGAGTTCGAAGATGCCGAAGAGCTTGGCGACATCCAGACCCTCCCGGCCCTTGATCCAAACCTTCTGACAAGCCTCGAGTACTGTGTAGTCCTCATGCATCGCCTTGGTCAGATTCTGTAGGACCATCGCGTAAGCAACCACATTCGGGAACTCCTTGGCGCCCTCGCGGCGGACATGCTTGTAGAGCTTAGAGACATCGCCGCGGTCCGCCGACGCCAAGACCTGGCTAAGATACGGGTTCTCGGCGGCATTCTCGACCATCGCATCGACAAGCTTCACCATGTCGCGGGTGCTGACATTCTCGGGAAGGAGCACAGGTGCCAAGGCGGCGAGCTTTGGATGGGCCCACTTACCGTCGGCGTCAATGAGCTTCATCTGCTGAAGGTGCGCGGTCATCATCGCCTTGGTCTGGGCGTCGCTGACGTCGCGAAGGGTTGCCTTTACAACACCGCCGATCATCTTCTCAGGGGTCACGCCGAAGCCGCGCAGGATACCCATGGCACCTGGTGCGTCAAGCGAAGGTAGAAAAGGTACCGAAGACGCTCTCGCAGAGCTCGGCTGAAAGCTGTCGATTGGCTGTGCAGTCGCTGATGTCGGCAGTGTGGTCGGCTGAAGATTGGGCGAAGCCGAGACGTTGTGGGCATGGGCAGCGGCGATAGAAGGCATCTTATATTCTCCAAAACTATGGGTACGACATGGAGAGTATCGTCGGATTGCGCCGCGCGTTGCGTGATTTTAATAGGGCGTCCTGCCCGCCGGGTAGCGCATCAATAAGAGGGCCTCTGCATGCGGAAAGCGCTCGAGCGAATCGGACCACTCAGGGCGCAAGCGGAAGACCAAAGCTGACCCTCACGCCATCGACTTCACATTTGACTTCGTAAGGGCTCACAAGCGTCGAGATGAGCGCCAACGTTTCTTGAAGTTTTTCCTGAGACACAACCTTGAGTCCCATAAGGTCAAATAAGAGGTTGAAACCGTCCGCATCCAGCACGCATTCAGTGGTTGATTCACCGAACTCCGTCCCCGCCAAGTCGAAGAGCCAGATCAGGGCCTTCGCGAAAATGAGCGGATCTCCGGCAATCTTTCGCGACAGGTCATTTCCTCCGAAGACGTCCTCCACCACGGGAAGCTGATGTTGGGAGCTCTTTGTAACGAAATCCCAAATCTCAGCCAGGGTCGTCACTTCACGCGAAGGCCCATCGGCCCCCGAGAGCCGCCGCAAGAGACCGACCATCATCGAAGCTCGATTCACCGCCTCGTCAATCGTCTCCAGGGATTCGTCACAGGGTCGAACAATCCGCTGAACCTCTCGCTCAAAGCCCTCCCGTTCGGCATCGGACGTCTCAGCATCATCGACTAGGTTACTTAAAAAATCTCGGAGAGTCGCAAGCTGATGGGCGAGATGTTCGCGTGATCCCAAACTGTGATTCAGCGGATTGTTAAGATGGTGTGCGGCCTCTTGGAAGAGCTTCACCTTGGTCAATGCTTCCGCTGCAGCCTGACGCTCTGCCACCGCGGTCTTCATTGCCGCCTCGGCAAACTCGGTTTGTCGCATCAGAAGACGTTGCTTGAGTGACGATTCCTGACGTTCCAGTTCCGCGAAACGACGGGAAACCAAGACCGCCTGAAGTCCGATAAAAAAGACGACCGTGCCCGCACTCCAATACCCTGTCGACACGATGCTATTCGCCACCAAGATATCATTCACAACCCCAATGGCGACAACGACAAAGCCAATCTCCATCCATTTGGCAAGCTCGACGCCAGATGAGGCCGCCCTTCGAAAATGAATCAACACGGCAACAAGGGCTACCACGATGTAGAGCTGATACGCGACGAGAAGCGATGTAAAGGTTGAGACGCTAGCGAGAAGAGTTAAGAGCATAAACCCAACGCCCAGGGGCATGACGAAGTACTTGGTAAAACGCTCAAACCAGGGCACCGAAACGAGCGATTCGAGAAAGAGTGACCCGGTCATAATAAAGCCAGGCAATGTTAAGTACTCCAAGGTAATCTGGATGGAAAACCGCGTTGCATCGAAGTCGAGACCTCGGTCTAGAAAACCACTCATCACGAACTCGCGTAACGCCAACACCAAAGCCAGAGCGGCTAGATAGAGGGCACTCTTCCCTTCTAGACGCTGAAAAGAAAGAATGAGATGATAGAGTCCGATAATGAGAAACATCCCAAGGACAACCGCACTCCCAGTCTTGGCGCGTCCAAGGTTCGATTTGAGCACCCCGATTGAGCCCAGCTCTGGTGCCAAGGCGACACCACCGGTTCCATGAAAAAAATTACTGTAATGGATAAGAACCGTGACCGGCTCGTCCGCTTCGCCACTTTGAAATGAAAGAATATCCGAATACCAAGAGGCAGGCGCTTCGTTATCCTTAGATTGAGCAACCGAGCCTAAGCTCATTTCCCCTAGAACTCGGCCCTCTGCACTCAGAAGCATCACCTGATACGCCCGACTTCCGGAGTTCATCTGCAAGCCAAGAGCCGCGTCAGGGTCGACACTCACTTGCACCAGCAATGTTCCAAACCCCTGTGCAGTAAGAACTTCCCCCCCTGACAAAGCATGACCGGTCCAATCTCCTGGTACGGACACCGTCCCCTTGATTGCCGTCCGCAGCTCACGCCAAGAAGCGGGCTTCAAGAACTGATTCGGGACAATACCCCACTGACCGGCCAATCTCAGGCTCGAGCGATCTAAAACGGTCGCCTTCATCAGCTCTGGTGCAGCATCCGCAGCCACTGAAGAAGCCCCTACGAGCCAAACCAGTAAAAACGTAATCACGAAGACTAAACGTCGCCGACCCGCCAAGAAATACATTCGGGGGCCTGAAGATATAAGGCCTCGGTCGGTTTGCATTATTCAACGCTAATTTCAGACGCTTGCGGGATGCAAGCGCCCAACCAAGACGCGCGGCGGTTGATGTGACGTTCATCACAGGGAGTCGCCCAAAACCCGTGAAGCGACGTAGACACGACCCGGTGAGCGAAATTTCAATAAGGTTGGTAATGAAATTCGAGGAAGCGATACTTAAGTTCCCCCAATGACCGACTCATCACTCAACCCAACATCAGCGCAGCCACTCACTGTTCGGCTCGAAAATATCGGACTCGTAGGTCTTGCGCTCATCCACCTGCTCTTCGGCCTCTGGGTCATTGCGGACCCATTGGTGCTTGCCACCTACGTCGACCTGAAGCCCGTCGGCCCCCAAGCTGGCTCGGAGCTACGCGCGATGTATGGCGGTCTTATCATCGGCTTCGGTGCGATTCAGTGGCGAGGCTATCGCTCGATGGCCTTTCGCAGCGCAGCCATCGAAGCCACGGGATGGATCTTTGCTGGCGTTGCGCTGGGGCGTCTAGCCGGACTGCTCGACGGCGCTCTTGCGGGCCTCCAACCAGTCTTTCTGCTCGGCGAAGTCTGCCTTGCCCTCGCCTGCCGTTTCGCGGTGATGCACCGCACGCGCCCATCAAATTCTTGAGCACCGCTTTAGCGTCGCCAACAAGACGCCCCTGGTGCTTTGACACACCTTGTCATTCTCTTTGACCTCTGCAACTTTCTCACTAAGACGAAAGACATGGCCAGCTGTCTAAGCATTTGTGCCCGAGAGGTCGCGCGAAAAGCCGACTGGGTCGGCAAAGGATTGGACATCCACTGGCATTCAATTCAATGATAATGGGTCCGCCCGAGTGAATACCCGCCCTTCACTTGGCGGTCTAAGTTCATGAGGCTTCAAAAGGGAGCGAGCGCGCGTGAGAAATGACCGAAAATCAACAAACGATGTGGTTCTAGACCGTAGAACATTCCTAAAAGTCGTAGGCGCAGGGAGCTGCGCTCTCGCATTGAGCTCGACCGGTTGCACGATTGCAGAGGTCTTCGCGGATGGCGACGGCGTCATCGCCTTCGACCTGGCCGACCCAGTCTTTAGCGGACTCGCGGACGTAAACGGAACCGCCGTGGTAGACGCAGCTGGGCGCAAGCTCATCTTGATTCGAACCGACACGTCGACGGTCGTGGCGCTCAACCGCATCTGCACCCACCAAGGCGCCGACATGGACCCGACTAAATCGGGAAGCTGGGATGGCGAACGACTCCGTTGTCGACTTCACGATAGCTACTTCTCAAGCAGCGGCGAGGCTCTCTCCGGACCTGCCACAACCGCCTTGGCCTCCTATCCGGTCTCCTTCGATTCGACTGCCGGCACCGGTACTGTCACCATCGGGGCAAGTGGCGATGAACCCGTCGATCCAAACCCAATTCCAGAAGAGTACCGCGACTTGGTAAACCCATTCGCCGCTGACGATGCCGATGCACTCGCCGCCGGTGAAGTGGTCTGGGCGCAATGCAGCGGCTGTCACGGTGCGCAGGGCCAAGGAAACGAGGCGATCAATGCAACCGCCTTCAACGGCGATAACAGCGCCTATGCTGACGATTATCTTTTCTGGCGACTCCGTACGGGCGGCGCGACCGGCCCCGCCGGGAGCATCATGCCAGCGTATTCGGAGGAACAGCTCAGCGATACCGAGCTCTGGCAGGTCATCACTTATCTGAGGAGTCTCGGCCAATGAAGTCCCACATCACGCACCGAA
The DNA here is from genome assembly GCA_036128675.1 of Myxococcota bacterium. Taxonomy (GTDB): domain Bacteria; phylum Myxococcota; class XYA12-FULL-58-9; order XYA12-FULL-58-9; family JABJBS01; genus JAYYQC01. The sequence goes on from JAYYQC010000452.1 coordinate 13,562, forward strand.
TATGTACGACCATCGGCGCGCTGGTTGCGCTGATCTCAACTGGCTGGAGCGACCTCGCTCAAGCGACCCCGCGCATGTCACTGACCAGCGGGACGCCATGCCTCGCCTGCCATACAAATCCAACCGGCGGTGGTGGACGAACCGAGCTGGGCTGGAGCTCGATGAGTAATGTGGGAGCGATCACCTATGAGGATGTCGGCCTCTCACCAGACGAAACGAATATGCTGGTAGATGGCCTACTCTCCATCGGTCTGGATATCCGAGTCCAAGGTGCACGCCTCGGAAGTCCAACCATCGACGAGTCTACCAATGAGACTGTCTATCCTGACATGACCTTCTTCCCGATGCAGTTTCAGCCCTACGTCACGGTCACGCCCGCCGAAGGTCTCACCATTTATGGCACGTACCTCCCGGGTCCCGACTCATTCAAAGGCGATAACGGAGTGTGCGACCCGGTCTTTGCCGGCATGGCCTGTTATGAGGGTTATGTGATGTATGAGCCTGACACTACTTGGCCGACCGTCCGCGCCGGAGTGTTTCAACCTGCGATTGGGATCCGACATGACGATCACACCATGCTGATCCGGGGCGACGCCAATGACCGCCGACGCCCAATCATCGCGCCCAACTACGCTGAGCCAGGTATCGAGCTTATCACGCAGCCAGTCACGTGGTTCCGCGTGGAAGCCGGCGGTTACCAGCCCGCAGGCCTCGACGACGCGCTGAATGAAGGCACCAAGACCGCAGACCTCGCCCCGATGGCATACAACTTACGGGTCTCATTTACGCCGTATATTGCGATACCAATTGAGGTCGAAGCTGAAGATGATGGCTTTGATGACTTTGATGATTTCGGTGACGAGCCTGAGACCGAGGACTACATCATCAACTCATGGTTTGGGGCCAGTGCCTACGGCAGCGGTGACTTCCTCATGGTCAATGGCTTTGTGGGACTGGGTATTCACGAGGGCGTAAGCTTCGTCGCTGAGACCAGCTACAGTCAGAGAACCATCGATTACACGACCTTCAACAACATGGTCGGCCTCTGGTACACACCGATTCCATGGCTCAGCACCGCCATTCGTTACGAGTACGCTACCACTGCCCTGGCCAATGACCGTATGGCGAAAACTCAAGCGCTGGTCGCCGGACTGGAGTTCTTCCCGACGCCTTACATGGAAGTTCGCCCCGAATACCGTCTCGTCGAGACCGACGCCTATCGGTTTGGACACGCAACCGTTCAGATTCACCTCTTTTATTGAGACAACACAAAGGAATAACCATGAAGTTCTTCTCAACCACACTCGCAGCAATTGCAGCCGCGTCGATGCTTATGCTCGGCGCACCTCAGGCAGACGCCGGAGCATTCAAAGGTAAGTTTAAGTTCACCAGCAAAGCCCCCAAAGAAGACATCTTTGGAACCGCTACTGGACAGGCCACTCTAAGCGGCGACATCGCCGACATCACCACGGTCAAAGGCAGCATCACCGTACCGGTAAAGACCATGGAGACCGGCAATACCGTGCGCGATGACCACCTTCGTAGCCCAGATTGGCTCGATGAAAAGAGCTTTCCCAATATCGTCTTTGATGTGGAATCTGTTGCCCTCGATGGCGCTGTTTCCGAAGAAAAAGGTATGAAGGCGGCCAAAGTGAAGGTCACCGGTAAATTCACGCTCCACGGTGTCACAACACC
>JAYYQC010000453.1:0-4618 GCA_036128675.1 Myxococcota bacterium
CCGTCGAGTTCAAGGCCCCACTGGTGGTCGCACCGCCCACCTATAACATCGTCCACGAGTTGAAAGAGGAAGGCGACTGGGAAGTTCTTGAGAAGTACTCGGGGTTCGTCTTTGACGACAACGACCCGAAGAGTGTGGCTCGTACTTCCTACGAGAACATCATGTATCTCGAGCGACCTGGTTGTAACCTCTGCATGGGTAATCAGGAGAAGGCTGCGAAGGGTGATACCGTCATGGCTACCTCAACCCGGCTCTTCCAAGGGCGCGTCGTTGCGGATAGCGAAGAGAAGAAGGGCGAGTCGCTCTTGGCCTCCACACCCGTCGTCGTTCTCTCAACAATCCTAGGGCGGACCCCAACGATTGAGGAGTACACTGCGGCGGTCGATGGCATTAAGCTGACGGATTATGAGCCACCTGCACAAGATGCTTCGGCCGGCGGTTTGCCAATTCTTCAGTGAGTTGGACTTAAATGAGTTTCTTAAGAGGGGCTGCCATGGGTAGCCCCTTTTTCGTTTGGTGGGAAGACCTTAGCCGTTCTGTGGTTTAGACCGCGATGCCCATCATTGGCGGGCGGCATCGAACGGTCGCCGCGTGATTTGGTTTGCTCTCCAGATTCCATTACGCTTAAGGATGTTAACGTGTTGGTGGACTCGTTTTTTAGTGTCGTTTGCTTGGCTAATCATTGGGATTCAGGCTGAAACTTTTGCTGCGCCGCTTCCGGTCTTTGAGCCCCAAGACGGATCACCTGACACTTACCTTGGACATTACGTAGCCATACTTGCCGACGATCAGGAAGAGTACACTTTAGATGACGTGATAAGGCAGATGGGCGAGATGGAGCTCAGCGAAACCTCGATGCCCAGTCTGGGGTTTCGCGCGTCTGCGTGCTGGTTCCATCTTAGGATAGACACAACTAAGCTGGAGGCGCAGGACTACCGCTTTCTCATTGACTACGCCTTTCTCGACCTAGTCACGATGTACCAAGTAGTTGATGATGTTGTGATCAATTCAATGAGCGTTGGCGACTCGCTTCGATTTAGCGAACGACCGTATCCATACGAGACATTTATCCTTCCTCTGAATCTCCCTAAAGCCAAGACCGTGGATTTCTATTTCAAGGTTCAATCAACCGAGAGCCTCATTTTTCCCCTTCGATTCGTGTCGGAATCTCAGCAAGAAGTTGTGATCATGGAGTGGACTTATCTCTATGGTGCGCTTTTTGGGGCGATGGGTCTCATTATTCTTTATAACGTTTGTCTGTCCTTGATTCTCAGGGATGCAACATATGTCTTGTATTGGTTGTATCTTTTGGTTCAGTCGTCTTACCAGTTTATCTACAGTGGGCATGCCTTTAGGTTCTGGTGGCCTGATTCTCCAGAGCTGCAGGAACCGTCGATAGTGTTCGGTGGTCTCTTTGTCGTGGTCCTGGCGATTCAATTCAGTCGTTCCTTCCTCAAGACAGGGGTGTCGTATCCGGCATGGGACCGGTACTTAAGTTTACTGAGTTGGTCGTCGTTGGCGTTGATTACCCTGGGGTATGGATACGACGAACAGATGGGTATCATCGCCGTTTCCGCGCTTTCTTTCGGTGTGCCGTTCTCATTTTCAGTCGTGGCGTTTTGGGTCTATCGAGATCTGCGGTCGGTCCCGGCGCTTTATTTCTTAATCGCCTTTGGTGTTTTAATATTTGGCTATTCATACACTGGATTGGCGGCACTTGGCTTCTTACCGTTTTCGGGTTGGTCTATGAGTATTTTACCTGCAGCTGTAGTATTAGAAGGAACACTGCTGTCTCTTGGTTTAGCCCATCGAATTCGTTCGCTTCAAATCGAAAAAGCAGCCACGCTTGAGCTTTTACTGGAGCAATCCACGCATGCCGCCAGATTGGGCGAGTCTGCGCAGCGCTTCGTGCCACATGAGTTTTTAGAATTTCTTGGGCGAGAAGATATCTCAGAGGTTCAGCTCGGTGATTCAGTCTCATCCGAAATGACGGTCCTCTTTTCTGATATACGCTCTTTTACATCCTTGTCTGAGGGCATGAATCCACAAGAAAACTTCGAGTTTGTGAATGACTACCTGCAGGTCGTGACGCCGGTGATTTATAGACACGGTGGATTCGTTGATAAATACATTGGCGATGCGGTGATGGCGCTCTTTCATGGTGATCCGAGACAGGCATGTGCCTGCGCACTCGAGATCGAAGCGGACTTGAAACGCTACAACCAAGCACGGGTTGCTGACGGTGAGAAACCTATTTATTCCGGTATTGGGATCCATACGGGTAGCGTGATGCTCGGGACCGTAGGTGATACTCAACGATTGCAGACGACTGTCATTTCAGACGCCGTCAATCTCGCGTCGCGCATCGAAGGTTTAACAAAGCAGTATGGGCATACGATTCTGCTCTCAGAGGCAGTGGTTGAAGGGATGAGTGACCAGGATGGTTTCCTCCTGACCATGGTTGGCGACGCGGAGGTCAAAGGGAAGTCAGTCTCAACTACCCTCTATGCTCTGAAAATGGCATAATCTGGGGGAGAGGCCCGAGTGGGATGGTGAGGTGGAGCGGCTGGGGTGCCTGCAGGCTTGCTCTTTGGCTAGAGGATACGCATTGTGAGTGGTGATGAAGGAGATAATATGCGAGAGCCATCGAGCGAGACCACCGATCTAGGCGAGGGTGGGCTTACGTCCAACGAGGATAGAAGCGTCATCTCGTTGGCTGAAGAGCGTGAGTTTCGGCACGGCGAGATTTCGTGGCTGGCTCCAGCGGTTATCGTAGGTACGCTGGTGCTCTTCGTCGCACTCGGCATTGCATTGGTGCTGATGTTGGGGCCTGAGGCGTAACTGGTCGCTGGTTCACCCGTAAGCGGTCAGTCCTTTACAACCAGGGCGAAGGCAAAGCACATCTCTTGGTTCGTATATTCGCCTGCTACGACATCTTGAACCGTCTCATTGATTTGGTCTGGGTTATCTTCGCTGTTATCCCAGCGACAGGTGAACGAGAGAGTTTCCCCTTGCTTTAGGTCAACCGGTGTATTCAATTGATACATCAGCTGATTATCAAAGTCGTAGCGGTCGGCTCGTACGATGCATGTATCCGAGTCGTCGACCTTGAGCTCGTAGCCTGACCCGAGAACATGCATATGCGGAAAAGCACCAAGCACTTTATAGTCCCGGTCCGCCCTCAGCGTAGCTGTGTGACGGTGGTCGGATGCTCCAGCAGGGATCTCAAAGTCATAATCTCCAACGGTGATGAGCTCTACTTCACGTTCGACGCTTTCGGCGATCCGAAACCGATACCCTGGTAGGGTTGGCTGGTCGAGTGACTCTGGACCACTCATAAAGTAGTGCATCTGTATCAAAAAGACTTCGTTCGGTCTTACCTTCATTCCCATGCCTTCATCAAAGATAAGCGGAAGCGTGCCTGGGGCCCACGTGCCGATAACCACGTCTTTGAAGGTTTCACTGAAGCTTAGATCGAAGCAGTCAAAACCGTCCGGACCAGCGTTAAAGGGCACGCCCCGAGGAACCTTTGCGATAACCGCGTGGTGTGAAATTTTTGTTTTATCGATGATAGGGTGCATTGCTGTCAGGTAAATGGTCTCGTCCACATTGGGGTCGAGTATGAAGCATCGGTACTCATTACCGAGCCGGCTCTCGTTCGAAAAGGTAGGCGTGAATGGTGCCGATATTTGAAGCTCAAGGTCGTAATCTTCAAGTTCAGGTTCCGGGGCGATGGTGGTGCTGTCCGATACACCGGGGGTACCTTCAGGTTTACCCTCAGCTACCCAGGTAGCAAAGATAGCCTTATCTTCTGCCGCTACGGAGAGATGCTCGGATGCCACGTAATCCTGACAGGTCGGGTCGGCGACTGGAGGGGGCATCGAGCCTTCTTTAATGCGGGCCAACATGAGGTCAGCCAAAGCAAAGACGGTCTCTTGATCTCTGAAATCACCCACACCGATGCTTCCCTCGGTGTGGCATCGAATACAGTAATTATCAATCAGAGGTTTAATGTCCGTGTGCCAGGTATAGGTGGCTTGCACTCTTTCTTCGGTTTCAGACTCAGCCTGACAACCACCAATCAGGACCACCGCAATAATCAACATGGTGAATGCGCGCATGTAAGACCCCACTTCCTTTGATGAAGTATAAGCGGGAAATCGGTTGCTGGAAACAAGTGACACGAATTTTCGAGGCTCTCTGGGTGGAACTGACTTTAGCTTTCCCTGCTTCCATGAACCGACGAACAGAGGTCTCAGAGCGCACCGTGGTAGCGGAGTCAGGAAGGCCGCGAGCCGCTGACTTAGGCTTAGGGAGGGTGGCGTCTGGTAAATACTGTGATTCAAGTCACGCGATGAAGCCACCAAGACAAAAACCTTTCCTTGCCGCCCAAAGCTACTTGAGGGACCTGCATCCAAGAACTAGTGTTTGGGAATGCTGTGTCGCGAAGTGCGATAACCAAAAGGAACCATTGATTATGAAGCGATACAAGAAGCCGACGGTACTGTTGCTCGTAGGTTCATTTCTTATGATTGGCTGTGCGACCTCCTCGCAGTTGAAAAGCAAGCAGTTCAGCAACGTTGAGTCGTTCCTATCCCGTCATCAGAAACTTCTGGAT
>JAYYQC010000454.1:0-7437 GCA_036128675.1 Myxococcota bacterium
CGGTCTTGGCATAGGCTTCAGGATCCTCTTGGCGAGCCCGTGTGACTGCAATGGCATCCTGGAGTCTTTGACGGATCCTCGTCTTAAGCTCTGCGGTTGCAGCATTGGTAAAGGTAACGACCAGGATACTCTCGGCGCTTAGGCCTTGCTCGTAGATCATCCGAACATAGAGTCCGGCGATCGAGTAGGTCTTCCCGGTTCCTGCACTTGCCTCTACCAGGACCGTCCCAGGCTGCATCGTATGGTGGAGCGAAAAGGTCTCGGTCGCGCTCATTGAGATTCTCCCTCTTCTATATTGAGAAGAATAGGTAGCCAGAGATGAAGAGAATTCTCGAAGAAGTCATCGTCAAAGTCTTTGACACGACCCGGCTTCATAAAGGGTGCGCTGCCTTGGTAGAGCGCTTTGAGGGTCGGATCTTGGCACTCTGGATATGCATGAGACGTGGGGGTGAGGTTGCCCCAGATGTCCTTTGCGACGGTGATCGCCTTGTCGAGTGCCTTCGAATGAAAGTCACTCATCGAGGATGCCTCGGTTGCAGCTAGACCGTTCTTCTTTTGCTCGCTGACGAGGGTGTCCATCGCATGGAAGCTTGTCTTCCTAAAGAGGAGTAGAGGCATATTCTGGGCCTGGTGGGTCAGAGTGATAAGCTTTGTCAGCGCAGCTTCTGCGTAGGCAAGGCGCTCTTGGTCGGTCTCTCCGGGAACTCGGAAGTGAACCTCGGCGGGCGCCTCGCTACCGTTGGCGATGAGCATCGCATAGGTTGCTTGAAGCGTTCCTTCACTTTGGATAACCCCCATTAAATGAATAACCCAGTGTTCGAAGTAGAATGTCTCGTTTTGATAGCCCGTGGTCAACGTCGGTAGATAGGTCTCGTCCTCGTTGCGGTAATACGTAAATTCAGGGCAGGCGATGGAGAAGGTTTCTTCGGCCAGTGATGTCTCCCAGGTCCCTGCTTTTACCATGTATGGGTCGGCTGGGTTGATGCGCTTGGTATAGCGTTCTTTGGCAGCCTTGATTTGGTCTTCGAGCGCTTGAAAGGTGAGACGTCCGGGGGCACCAAGGGGAAGGGTGAATGCCCGGCGATCGATGGGCTCATGCTCGGATAGGGGCTCCCCCAGCAAGACGGTCGTCGTACCTAAGAGCGCCGCGCTGGCTTGCGCAGATTCATACGAGGTCAGATCAATGGGCTCACGGCTCTTCGCGTCCGCCTGATAGTCATAGGGTTTGATACGGAGCACGTTATGCGCATACATGCGCTGGGGTCTCATAAGCCAGCTCGAGAGGTCGGATCGGGTGAAATGCCGAGGCGGGTCACCATGGTCACTGGCTTTCCGGACACCGATGCCGAGCGGCTCTCGAAGCTTAAATCCAGCCCGATGAAAGACGCGAGACGCTTGGAGCCCGCGCTGGGAGAAGCTCCAGGGCTTATCCTCCCGGTAATTGTCTGTCGCAAACCGATGCAAGGAATGTACCCGCGTCAAGGCTTCGCTTGGCTTTGTATCGGGTTCCGCCGCGACGAAGGTGAGGTCGATGGCGTCGAGGACTTCCCGGATGGGGGCGGCTGGCTCCAGTGCTTCATGCGTTTGTTTGTCACGCCCAGTGTAGAAGACGAGCAGATGGTCCCGGGCCGAGAGAATTGCATCGAGCAGTGCACCGCGCTCTTCCTCTCGGGGGTCGCTATCACCAATCCACCGAGGTGCATTCGTGAGATCCATACTTGAGCGCACACTCTGGTTTGGAAAACTCCCGTCATCCATACCTAAGAGGGCAATGACCCTCGCAGGTACACCCCGGAGCGACTGAAAATTAGAGCATTGGATGGCATGAAGCGAAGAACGACCGCTGGAGTGCGCGACATCGAAGCGGCCTCGCAGCAGGAGCTGGATGGCTTCGAGGCTAAGCAATCGGTCCTCGGTGGCGTTTGCAAGGATTGCAGCTTCTTGAAGCTCGTTCAGGACGTCGATGGAACGTCGCTTCAAGAACTCAGCCTGCTCTGGCGTCTCGGTAAGCCAGTCGAGTAGGTTGAGGATACGCGTGGTCCAAGCCGAGAGGACCGCGGGCTCTTGAAGGGAGCGGATGACAGCGAAGAGATTGGTGGTGAAATGCAGGCACTTTCCGATGAGCTCGAAACGGTCACCTTCCACCGAGTCGACTGGCTTGACGTAGAAGGTCTCACTTTGGAAATGTGCCTCTTCGTTGCTCATGGCAGCGCCGAGTGCAAGTTCAGTGAGGCCTTCTTCCCAGGTGAAGGCGCGGTCAGCCGGCTGTTCTTCGCGGGCGCGATGACGCGCGTCTATTCCCCAACGAATCGAACTTTCATCGAAGATCCCTTGGATATCTTCCAAGTCACTCGGCTGAAAACCAAAGCGTCGCTGCAGGACCTCTAGCGAGAGAAGACCCATGACGTCATCGACACTGAGCCTACTCTGGGCGAGCTCTAAGACGCGCATCAGAGCTTCTGCGATTGGATTGAGTCGACGCATACTGAGATCGGCAAATCGGTACTCAAGCGATGGGACTCCGTCACGCCCCCACCCGGTCTCAGGATGATGCTGATGTGCACCGCTACCGAAGACGGACCCGAGGATGGGTGCATAGGTGTCGAGATCTGGGCAGAGGACCAAGATATCCCGGGGCTCTAGGCTGGGATCGGCGTTCAAGAGGTGGAGAAGGCTCTCTTTGAGAACTTCTACTTGGCGAGCCGCTCCATGACAGGCGTGCACTTGGAAGGAATTATCCGAGAGACTAAGCGGGTGCGGTGCGGCGGGCAGTACCACCCTCTGAAGGTCGGCTTGGAGCTGATGAAGTAGGCGGTCACTCTTTGGCTCGGCGTGAATGAAGGCATTTGTCTGGGTGAGGTCTTCGAGGCCCTGGTCGAGCTGTTCCAAGAGGAGATGCTGGAAATCGCGGGCTGAACGTCCGAGTGAAAGCAGGAGTGGATGGGCGGTCTCAAATTGGTCTGAGAACGCCTGGCTGTAGCCGTCGTGGTCATATTGGTACTCTTGTCGAAGTGCATCGCCACGGCGAATATCTGCCCAATAGGTATCGGATGGCCCTACCACATAAAGATCGACCTCCAGTACCTGTGACAAGGCTTGCAGAGCCAAGAGCAGGGTCTTGGGAAGCGCATTGAGCCCAAAGATGCTCAGACGATGGAGCTCAAGCGCTTCTCGAATGGGCTCTGGGTCGAGCGTGGTCAGAACCTCGGGGTCGAGGGCGGCAAGGATCTCAGCTAGGTGAGGACTTTGACGGCCAAAACGTTCGGTTAATGCACGCCAGAGGATTGGCTGCCAGGCTTGATCGGTATCGAGCTGCAGCGTAGGCACGGGCTCATTGCGGCTCCAGGCCAAGGCCCAGTCGGGTCGGTACATGAGGTAGCGATCAAAGATATTTGCGATCTGAACCGAGAGATCGATCCGGCGATGATCTAGGAGCTCGGGGGTCTCCTCCGAATTTTCGAGAAAGCGTCGGAGAGGTTCAAAGCTGGGTTCGTCTCGAAAGCTCGGCAAGAGATCGGCTATCGCCCATGCCATGGTATTGGCGGTCCATGGGTTGTCGGCGCTCAGGTTTGGATCAACTGCAAGTCGATAAAGGTCGCGCAGCGCTTTAGTGATCGCTCGGCTCTGAAAGGGGTATTTGAGATTGGCCCCAATACCAACGAATTGGGTGATCTCACGCGTAAGCCACGGTGCGATCCCACGGTAACCGATGGCGATGATCTCGGGATTGATCGGGTCTTGGAGTGGCTGATGGATCAGGCGGGCACTCAGATAGGTTCCCAGGTGAACCAAGTCGTTGCTCCGAACTAGCCTAAATTCTGACACAGTTTTCTACCTTTACCCTCGATGCAGCGACGCATCCCAACCCTCATTGAGCGCCATACTACATGGGAGGGCTGACACTTTTCCAGCCTCTCGATGGTCCACGGCACATGATTCTTCTGGGACAGGTCGTTTGGCCTTGCGTATGGCGCAAGAATTGGTTGAGGTGTCCTCGATGGCGATGACCTTGAAACGATATGCGGCCTCGAGACGATGAAGCATCGGTACTTCGGGGAGTTTTTTGCGGGCATCGGCTTGGTGCATGCCGGCCTCAAAGATGCGGGCTGGACCTGCGCCTATGCGAACGACATCGACCCCAAAAAGCGTGAGATGTACGGCCATCGGTTCGGCGATTTAACCCATTACCATTTGGAAGATATCTGGGCGACCGACGAAGTTCTCTCCCGCATAAAGGTGCCATTGGAACTCGCGACCGCGTCGTTCCCATGCGTTGATCTCTCTCAGGCGGGAAAGGGGCGGGGGCTGCGCGGTAAATCGTCTGGGGCGTTTTTCGGATTCCTCGAGGTGATGCGTGGCTTGAAGAAGCGCGGCCAGCTACCAGCTCAGGTCCTCATTGAGAATGTGATGGGTTTTCTATCGGCCAACTCAGGCGCGGATTTTCGTTTGGCCTGTGAGGCCTTATCAGAGCTTGGTTATTGGCTTGATGTGATTGTTGTAGATGCAAAACATTTTACCCCGCAGAGTCGACCACGACTTTTTATCATCGGTGCGCTCGAAGCGAGGGTCTCGGGTGACGTTCGCCACGAGGTACATCGGGACGCGACTGAGTCAAATGACCCACTCCGTCCGAAAAAGCTTCAAGAAGCGCTGAGCGGCTTGCAGCTTGAAACCGGTCTCTTTAGCGTGCGTGCTGCGCCACTTCCTCCCGAGCAACGGATGGTTGAAGAGGTACTCGATTTGCATAGCGGGCAGTGGTGGGAGCATCAGAAGGTCGCGAAACACCTCGACGAGATGTCCGAGAACCACCGATCGGTCATTGAAGCATTCCGTTGCGGTGGCGCTTGGAAGCTTGGCACGATGTACCGGAGGGTTCGACGTGGGATATCTCGTACTGAGATTCGGTGGGATGGCTTGGCAGGCTGCCTTCGGACACCGAGAGGTGGCAGCAGCAAGCAGATGGTTTTTGCCGCTGGTTTCGGAGAGCTTAGGATGCGCTGGATGCTACCCAAAGAGTATGCGGCGCTTCAGGGAGAACCGAATTTCCCCCTGCATGTAAGTAACCATCAGGCACTCTTCGGTTTTGGGGACGCCGTGTGCGTACCCGCTATCTCATGGATTGCGGAACAATACTTCGACGGATTGTCGTCGTAATTTCAGCGCTCGTCGATATGGACCAGACGGTCTAAGAAGCTTCGGTAAAGACGGATAAAACGTTTCAGCTCGGCTACAACTTCGTTGCGCCCAATCTGTTGAAGTGTCCAGATATCACCACTCTCGAGCAACTCGCCGGATTCATAACCGCCCATTTTGGGACGCCGGTCTAGTTGTCCGGTACATAAGTCGAAATGTTCAATCTGCGAATGGGTGCCGTAGCCAAATCCACGTTCACTGGCTTGCCACGTTATCGCGATGACGGGTGTTCGAGTCGTCTTACTTTGGTCGTAGCGGGGTTGCGTCTCTCCCAGCTGAAGGGACCAAAAAGTGCGCCGAAAACGCATGACGGTCGATGGGTCGAGACGCTGTGGATAGAGTGGAGAGAGCTCAAATTGTGGTGCAAGAGCAAAAGCTTCGCCGGTGCTAAGGGTTGTCGGTGTCATATGCATCAGCTCGAGTGAGCGGCGACGGCGCACTGCTGAGTGCCGATTGAGTGTATCCAGCGCGGTTTCAATTTCGCCCCATTGTGCCCGGAGCTCGCGGCCTGAACGGTTCTGCAGCCTCGGGTCTGAGTAACTCTCTGCACCAATGCCGCGGCTATCGCTGATTTGCATATCCGTGTAAATCATAATGGTAGGTTCGCGTGCCCTAACGTAGGCTGACAAGACGCAATGTGTCAGCTTTCCCTGCATCTTCCTGATTTCAGTTCTCAATGCAGTCGCACTAGATCTATGAATTTTGACGCTTTTTTAAGCTAGATCGTCGCGTCGAACTTTATCGTATCTCGATGAGAGCGGCCGAGGTTCGATGTTCTCTTACGGGCGGTAGAGCTCGGAGGCAGTGATTCGGGTGTAGTCGGGGCTACCGCTGACGGTGCGTAGTGTTGCGCGTGGAGAGATGAACCCGGCGACCATCATTGCCGCGGTATGGGGCGAAATCATGCGATCCGCGTTCTCCCAGACGAGAAAACCTTTACAAGGCGTGAAGGTAAACTGTCCTTCAGGACCTCGAGCATGTGCAACGGGAGGACACTCTCCCGAGGATTTTTGGACCGCGCGCTCCGGTATAAATGCAAAGTTCTTAAAAAAGCTTAGAAGCTCTTCGGTCTCGAACATGCCTCGATGGATCGCATCGTAGGTACCGGTTGCTCTGGTCATTGTCTGGTTGATGCCTTGAGTACGTATCTCACACGTTGCTGTCACTGATCTTCCTCCCTTGGACCCCTTAAGGTGGAGATTAGTGAGCCGATGGAAAAAGTTCAAATTTGTTGAAAGTGATCAGGCCAGCCGAAGGCTCAATTCGACCTTTGAGTGTGATGCAGCGCAAAGAATGCGGTCAGGTTAAGCCGCAGCGGCGTCGGACATCGTAGATTTAAGTAGTCCCGCTACACGAATGGTGGCGGTTAGAGCGGAGATATCCTCATGATGCCCTTCAAGGCGCAGAGCCCCGCCAGTGGGGTACACTTTGAATTCACCATGGGGGCCTTGGATGATTGCCGTTGGTTCAGCCGCGATATCGAGATGCTCGGGGCGAGCCGGTGGCAGTGATGCAATGCGTCGAAGGAAGTCGAAGAGGGTCGCGCCTTCGAATATCCCGCGATGCACGGTGTTGATTTCGCCGGTGACGCGACTCATCGCATCATTGATCCCTTGTGTCCTAATTTCGCACCAGTATCTCATTGTCTCACCCCTTTTTGTGATGTCTCGCCTTCAGCACCCTCCAATCTTTAGACCGCTCAGCCGGTGTGGATTGTTGAAATAGTTGCAGTGCTCAATGCACGTAAATGATACTGTGTGTGACCTAGGACATGCTTTTGGAATAAAAACGACGAATGGATCGCTTTACGCAGAGCGTCGAAGCAGCTGCAGATCGCGAAACTCACCATCGCTACCACCATTTAAGAGACGTCCAGCGCCTTCAATCCGTGGCGTCTGACCAAGTGTCTCTAAGAGCTCGGATGTGGTTGCCGTGAGCGCTGTGATGACGGGTATATCGAGCCGTGCCTCCGCGGCTGCAATGGCTTCCAATGAAGGCATTTGCACACAGGCTGAGAGGACCAGCGCGTCGAGCGAATCTGGAAAGTGTCGAAGCTCCTCGAGCAGCATCATCGGATCGAGTTCTCCGACGGCGAGATTATCCGTGATGTTGAGTGAGCGCGTTGCATGGACCTCGATGTCCTCGTGTGCAAAATAAGACACCAGCTTTTGAGTTAAGCTTGGGTGGTAGGGGGCCAAGACACCCACCCTGCGATAGCCGCCGCGCTTCAGGGTATTGATCAAG
>JAYYQC010000455.1:0-6665 GCA_036128675.1 Myxococcota bacterium
TGCGCATGATGAATTGGAAGCCCGTGTCGAAAAGCGTACCCGTGACCTAGCGGATGAAAAAGAGCGGGCTGAAATGGCGGACCGAGCGAAGACTGAGTTTCTCGCTAACATGAGTCACGAAATTAGAACGCCGATGACCGCGATTCTCGGTTACTCAGATCTCCTCCTCAATCCCTCGCTTGATGATTCAGAACGCGTATCGAGCATTCAAACAATCCGGCGAAATGGGGAGCATCTCTTAACCATCATCAATGACATCCTCGATATCAGTAAGATCGAGGCAGGTAAGATGACCGTTGAGCGAATTGAGACTTCGCCCATCGAGATCCTCGCGGACGTCCATTCATTGATGAGGCAGAAGACCTCAGAAAAAAACCTCACATTCGAGTTTGAATTTGAGGGGGCTGTCCCTGAGCACATTACGACCGACCCGACACGGCTCCGACAGATGCTGGTGAACCTTATCGGCAACGCAATAAAGTTTACTGAGACCGGTGGAGTCACGGTTGCAACAACTGTTGACCTCGCAACCCGTCGTATTTCTTTTGGGGTCAAGGATACTGGCATCGGTATGACAGAATCCCAACTGCATCGCGTCTTTCAACCTTTCGAGCAGGCTGATAGCTCAACGACACGTCGTTCGGGGGGAACGGGTTTGGGTCTCACGATTACGCAAAGTCTCGCTCGAATGCTCGGTGGCGACGTAACCGCAAAGAGTATGCGCGGACTTGGTAGCGTTTTTACGCTCTCGGTCGATACGGGAGACCTTGAAGGTGTCACTTGGATCGACGACCCGGCACAGCAAATGCTCGAACGTCCAGACGATCAAACAGATAATCCTGAGCAAGTGAAATTAACCGCGAGAGTTCTCCTAGCTGAGGATGGATTGGACAACCAAAAGCTGATTTCCTATCGACTTCGACAGGCCGGTGCCGAAGTTGAAATCGCCAATAATGGTGCAGTTGCGCATGATATGGCGCTTGAAGCTATTGATAAGGGCGCGCCTTTTTCGGTGATTCTGATGGATATGCAGATGCCTATTATGGACGGCTACACCGCGACCGCGAAGCTCCGTGCACGTGGATATGCTGGACCAATTATTGCGCTGACCGCCCATGCGATGTCCGGCGACCGCGATAAGTGCATTGATGCAGGTTGCGACGATTATACGACCAAGCCCATTAAGGTGCCTGAACTCTTGGGATTGGTTCACCGATACGCGACCGGCGGCGAGCTTGAAATGGTACCGATGAAAACGGGCGATGAAGCCAGTTCAAGCAGCAGTCGAGCAGAGCCAGTGGTCGATACCTCGAAGCGTTTACCTCTCATTAGCGAGTACGCTGATGACCCAGATATGGAGGAATTGGTCGAGATCTTCCTTCAGAGTCTTGGAGAGCGCATGGAGCAGATTCGGAGCTCGTGGGATAATTGGGACGTAGATACACTCACCCGAATCTCACATCAGCTCGCAGGAGCGGCAGGAGGCTATGGCTATCCATCGATCACCGACGCATCTCGTGAAGTAGAGCGCCTCTTAAAAGGAAATCAACCAAGGGAACTCACCGAATCGGCGCTAGAGCACCTTTGGGATCTTTGTGAGCGGGCGAAGCTTGTCGATATTGAGCAGGGCGTTGCGTAACAATGGCGAGTACGAATGTTTTTTGTTCTCTCTGTAAAACCCCAAACCCACCGACTGCAAACGTGTGCAAGGGATGCGGCGAACCCATAGCAGGCGCATCGGATTCGCGGATTGGGAATCTGGTCAACGGTCGTTACCGAATCATCAAGCAGCTCGGTGTTGGCGGGATGGGGATTGTTTATCTCTCGAAACAAGAATCTCTTGGCCGCGATTGTGTTCTCAAACTCCTCAATAAGGGCGTCACCGACGACCCATCCAATGCGAAGCGTTTCAAACGCGAAGCCGAGATGGCTGCAAAGGTTTGGCATCCCAATGCGGTCCAAATTTATGATTACGACATATTGGCGGATGGATCTGCATATATTGCAATGGAGTTCATCGACGGTCGTCCCCTGAGCAGAATCATTAAGGATGAATATCCATTTGAACCTAAGAGAATCGTTTCGATACTCGGGCAACTCTGTGACGTTCTGGCGGTCGGTCACAGCTTACAAATGGTTCATCGCGATTTGAAGCCCGACAATATTATGCTCAAGGACCTACCGACGAAGCGCGACTTTGTGAAGCTTCTCGACTTTGGACTGGCGAAACAAGTTGATTCTCTTGAGCCAGGCGTCGATATCACTCAGGCAGGCTTTGCGCTGGGGACGCCTAAGTTTATGGCCCCGGAACAGTGCCGTGGGCAGAAAGTGGGACCGGCAGCGGACCTTTATGCATTGGGCGTCATCCTCTACTTAATGTTGGCTGGCTCCCCGCCATTCGAAGCTAAAAATGTGGCCGCTCTTATGGTGAAGCATACGTCCGAACCTCCAGTACCCCCGAGCCGACGACCGGGTGCGGGGACGATTCACCCGGAGTTAGAGAAGCTTGCGCTTTGGGCTTTGGCGAAGAACATCGACGAACGTATTCCCTCGGCTTCTGAATTTAAGCGTCGTCTAGATGCAGTGGTGGCAGTGTCGACGGCGAGTACTTCTATCGCCACACCTTTCGGGCATCTTGGGGATTTGCTGGGTGACACCATCGATGTACTAGCATCGGAAGCTCATATTGATACAAAAGAAGTCACTTTGGTTGTCGTCGACCTAGTTGGAATGGCGACAAACTGGACATCGGATCGACGACGGGCCGTAACCGCAAGGCTTGCCGATCAATCAGTAGAATGGGGTGGTGGTGTCCAAGAGTTATCGGAATATCGTCTCCTCATTCACTTCGGGATCAAGCGGCAAGTAGGCGAAGACGTCGAAAGTGCGATGAGCTATTGCAGGCAAGCCGTCGCAATGCACCCGATGCTTTCTGCTGCCATTCATCGTGGCCCGGTTGATATTCAAGCGGGCAGCGTGAACATCAACGATACTACCGACAGTGTGGAGCGCATCGCGATGGCTGTACCAGTTGGGCAGGTTGTTGTCACAGAAGACGCATTAGGAAGGCGTGACCGTACCGGTCTTCGGCCCTCCGCGCCTTATGTCTATAAGGGCGGAAAAGAGTCGGTACGGATATTTGAAATTGAATTTGAGCCGATGGCCGAGGATGAAATGCCTCGTGCGGTGACAGAAAAATCCTTACCTGCGATTGCCCTTCAAGCGGCGGACACTCTCTCTCAATGGAAGACGATCGGATGCGATTCACTGTATAAGCGGCTGGATAGCTATGTGAATACGGGAATCGCTGGTACCGGGGCAGCACTCTTGATTCAGGGGCAATCTGGCTTGGGCAAGAGTCGTGCTGTCCTTGAAGTTATGGAACGTAATCCGGCCATGCTTTGGGTGTATGTCTCAAGCCGGGACCCTAAAGCTCTCAAGCGTCTTGCTCGGAAACTTCTAAAACTTGATGTGCCCATTGAGCATCGCGTTGGCCTTAAGTGGCTCATTGAGAGTGATAATATCGACAATCGTACCTTCTCTGCTGAGGACTTTTCTCGTTCGGTCGTTTCATCGATAGTCTTTTCCATTCGAAGTCTCAACGAACGAAAGCCGGTCGGGATTATCATTGAGGATATTGAAGAGTCGAATCCGATTCTAAAACTTGTTCTCTCATCGCTTCTTGACGATGCGGTTAAAGAGAATTTGTTGGTGATTATGACCAGTCGACCTGGAGGGAATTTCCCGCAGGGGATTAAACGCTTTATGTTGGACCCTCTAGAGGGCGATTCCGTGATGGAGCTCGCTAAGCAAGTTTTTCCTGGAGCCAGTCAGTACACAGATGTTTTTCGAATTGCTGGCGGTGTACCTGGTGCCGTCGTTCGTCTTGCGACTACGATCAAACAAATGGATGCTTCGGAGCTCGATATTTCGCTCCGGTCCCCGAATCTCAAATCGATTTTTGAAACCTGGCTTGACGGGTTAGATCAAGAAGTTCGCAATGCCATTTCGATCTGCGCTGCAATCGATTTTCAGTTCGAGCGAGATGTTGCGGATAAAGTTTTGCGGGGACTGCTCGGCCGCGATGGCATGGTCGAAGACCTCATGGAGTATGGACTCCTCGAGCCTCAGCCTTTTGGCTCCGAGGTCCACTTTGCGTCCGAAATGGAACGACAAGTTGCGTTAGCGCGACTGCCTCATAAAATTAAAGATCGGATTTATAGACAGATCGCAGTTGTTCTCGAGGAAGCGTATGAAAACGAAGAACGAACGGCAGACTTTTATCGTCTGGCCGGTGACCTAACATCCTGTTTGCGGCTGCTGAGAAGGGCTGCAAGCACAATTTCACCAAACCGCGAGCGCGTGCGCGCGCTCAAGATTTTTCAGAAGGTTTATGATGTCGCACTCACGCAATCGGAGACCGGTAATGCATGTGCTGAAGATGTTATCCGGTATCTGCGTTTATTGATCGACGCCGGCAAGCTTTCCGATGCTCGGAAGATTATCCAAGAAGTTGATGATGGCGGGCTGCACGAAACCGATGATCGGTTCATCATTCAGTACGATTTGGAACGATTACGACTTTTCTGCGAGACGAAAGAATTCGAACTGGCGCAGACATGGGTTCAAAAGATTATTGAGCGAGGCAAAGAACTCAGAGACCCGATAGCGATTGCTGAGACTCTTCGGATTTCAAGTGAGATTGCCAGTAAGCGTAGTCAGAGTAAGAACGCGATACTTTATCTACGCAAAGGGCTCGAAGTCCTAGGTGCCCATCCTGGTGAGGAATCACGGAAACGCGCGGTGAGCTTACTTGGTGCCCTGGGACGACTTTTGATTAGAACGAAAGAGTATGACCAAGCGATTATGGTTGTCCGGCAGCAGCGGGACGCAGCACGCCGTATCGATGACTCAGTTGAAGAAGGGCGAGCCTTAATCAATGAGTCGAACATTTTGCAGGCGCAAGAGAATTATGACGACGCACGAAGGACACTTGAAATGGCCATCCAAGTGTTGCGTCGTGCTGGGGATATGCTCAACGTCGCCAGAGGGCTTTATAACCTCGGTCATATTCTCAACCTTGAGTCGAACGCTCGAGATGCTCTGCAGGCCTTTAAAGATTGCCTCGAGTTAGCGCGTGCAATTCGGTGGAAAGAAGGCGTCGCGAGTGCCCAGTCTAGAATCAATGATATCTCTACGCGTCTTAAGCAAGAAATAGACTCGTAATATTCAGATTCAAATCCTCTGATGACACTACATCGGTGATAAAGGGTGCGTCCGGACCGGTTAAATCGATAATTCCTTCGATGATAGGGTTACCGTCTGCATCGGCAACGAGCCGGACGACGGGAGACCGAGCGCTGCGGCCATCATCAGGTAACTCCATTACGACTGCTAGCGAGCCATTCGAAAGTGCGACGGTGGACCCAACCGGATAGACGCCTAGAGCAGCCCAGAAGGTTTCGACCAGCTCTGGGTCAAAACGCTCATCGGCCTTGATACGACGCATCGCTTCATCCAATAGTACGGGACCGTACTCATCTCCCTTGGTTGTGAGTAATTCGAAATCTGACGCCATGCGAACCAATTGTGGCCCCAGCGCATTGGATGGAAGTTGATAGACCTCATGAATGAAGCAAAGGCGCTTCCGGGCGTTTATGTCACCCCGGTAGATGCGCAGGATCTGTCTCAGCGTTTGGTTTTGCGAACGTTCGCCGGAGAGGTCTAGGTTATGAATGGCCGCATTGAACGCGAGTTCAGCGATTGCGCCCCGTTCCAGCCCCAGGCGGTGACCTACTACAGTGACGATGATCCCGGTGTTAATTAGGTGGGTAAACAGTTTCCCGTGGTAGCGGGGCAGTCGGATAAGCCCGAGCATAAAAGCAGGATCTTTTGCGGTGATTGCGACAATATGCTGAATCGCACGTTTCACAGTTGCAAGGCGGCTAGGCCGTTCTCGTTCGATATTGCTCACGAGATCTTTCACTGAGAGTACACCGACAATGTAGGCGTGTAGCGCTCGCTCTCGAAACGGAAGTTCGTCCTCAGTAATCGTGCAATTGAGAACCTTAAAACCCTCAGGCGGCTCAAAGTCCGGTGCGTCGGGTTTGTCGACATTGCTTATTGCTTCCGCCATGCGGGTGAAGAGTTCTCGTGTGGTATCTTCGGTGCAAACTTTGGTAATTGTCAGCTCTGTAGCCTGGAGCTTATCTAATTTAGGACCAATTTTTTGGACGTGATCATGTAGCCCGCTTGTTAGCTTTAATGGCACATCGTTGATGTAGACAAGATGACCAGCAAGTCTAAATTGAGCCCGGTCCTCTTCTTGATAGAGCGTATTTGCCGCATCCATAAATTTAGTGAGGGGGGTATCAAAAGCTTTGTTACTTACACCGTGGGTCAGCGCAACACGGAGGCCTACAAACCATTGGTTGGCGAACTCGGTCATTATTGGCTCAAGTGTGGCGGTCATTGTTTTAACCCTTACTTAGCTTGGCGAGTGCATCTTTAGCGACCTTTTTAACCGAAGCATGTGCGGTCATATTCTTCTTAATCTTTTGAAGATAAGGCTCTTCATCAGGGCCTCCAATTGCCGCAAGAGCCCTAACAGCCAAGATTGCGATGTCTCGGTCAGCCTGACTTGCAAAGAGTCCGGCACTGTTTCC
>JAYYQC010000456.1:0-5765 GCA_036128675.1 Myxococcota bacterium
ATTTTTCGAGTCGGAAAATAATTAAAAGGCTGGGTCGTGGCTATTAACCGAGATGACGACGACCCCAACGCTCAATAGAGCTTGAGCTCGCGTCCCAAGGTAAGAACGACCCCAACCGAATGAATCGGGCTATCGATGGAAGTAACCTCTTTACGGGTCCACTCCAACGAGACGCCAGCCATGAGGTCTCTCGTCAGGAAAAACTCTGTCCCCAATGCGAGCGACGAGCCCTGAGCCAACAGATTCTCACCGTTTATATTCGTATAGCCACCGAGCAAATAGGCTACATCCAGATGTGGCGTCCAAGCGGATTCCAGCCCTGGAACACGTAAGCGAAGACCCGCTTCCAGGTCGACCTGAGTACTTGAGCTAAAATCAAACGCCAAGCCGCCGAGGAGCCCTCCCCAACGACTGAGGTCGAACTCAAGTTCGGTGTGAAGCGCAAGTGAATGATTGCCGGCGCTGAGATTGTCGGAAGAGACGCCGGAGTAACCAATCCCAGCATGGGCCCAGACCTCACCCGCGGTGACGGTGCGAGCGAATGCTTGATGACCCAACGTCATAAAAACCAGCGCGGTAACAATAAAAAGAGATCGTTTGAGCATGCACACCTCCGCTCTTTGCATACCACTGAGCCTCAAAATCCCGCAAAATAACGGCAGACTATCACCGTGTTTGACTTTTGGCTGTCCCTTGCTTAGGCCCAGGTATGCACTATCTCGACCATAATGCGACAACACCGCTCCGTGCAGGTGCCTTGGAGGCGATGGTTTCGGGTGCCGCGAGTGCTCGGAATGCTATGAGTTTGCATCATCATGGACGCAAATCTAGGGTGACCATTGATCAAGCGCGCGAGCGGCTTCGAACGCTCCTCGATTTTCCTAAGGCTGAAGTGGTCTTCACATCTGGAGGAACTGAGGCGGATAATTTAGCGATTGTAGGCTTCGCCTCTCGAGCGCGCGAGGATCGCGGCGCAAACCAAATCCTTCTTTCACCTTGGGAACATCCTGCTGTCACTGAGCCTGCCCTCAATCTGGAGAAGAGCGGATTTGAGGTCCGCTACTTACCAACGACGCCACAAGGAACTTTGGACGTCGAGCAGGCAAGAGCAATGATTTCTCCCAAGGTAGCTTTGGTCGCCGTCATGCTCGCACAAAATGAAACCGGGCTCATACTCGATGTTGCTGGGATAGCAGCGCTTTGTCACGGGGCGGGTGTCCATCTGCACTGTGATGCGGTGCAAGGCGTCGGCAAGGTTACGCTATCGGCACGGCTTCTTGGTGTCGACTCCCTCGCAATTACTGCCCACAAATTTGGTGGCCCCCGGGGCATAGGTGCGCTGCTTTCGATGAAGGGCATTCGACCACCGGGGCTCTGGAAGGGCGGTGGCCAAGAAGAGGGGACCCGTTCCGGCACTCAGCCCACGCCATTGGTTTGCGGCATGGAAAAGGCGCTAGAATTAAGCATTGAAGATCTCGATAAGTATGCGAAACTTCGGAAAAATCACGATAAATTTGAAGCGCGTCTAGTTGACGAACTCGGACTGGGTGTTATTGGGGCCGAGGTTGAGCGTCTACCGAATACCACCAGTGTATGGGTGCCAGCGCTCAAAAGTGGCCGATGGGTCGAGACGCTCTCAGAGCGAGGGTTTGCAATAAGCGCCGGCGCCGCCTGCCACGCGGGGGCATCAGGCCCCAGTCGAATCCATCAGCTCGTTGGTCAGACTGACCTCGCGATGGAGATGCTGAGGGTTTCGACCGGGCTCGAAACCAGCGAAGAGGCACTTGATGACCTCTGCGCCTCGATGATGACGCTCCTGACCCATTGAAAAAACGGTGTCGCGTGAAATTGGACGATAGACGAAAAGGATTTGGCTAAGATGCGGGTTGTAGTTGCGATGAGTGGCGGCGTAGATTCGTCGGTTGCTGCTGCCTTGATGAAGGAAGCGGGTCACGATGTGGTTGGACTCGCCATGAAGACCCATAGCCTCGCGCCAAAAGCAAACCGGGCCTGCTGCACCCCTGACGATATGCGCGATGCGCGCCTTATCGCCGACCAACTCGAGATTCCGTTTTTTGTGCTGCCCTACGAGCAGGTCTTCGTAGACGAAATCATCACGCCTTTCGCAGAGGCCTACCGCGATGGCTACACGCCAAACCCCTGTGTTGACTGCAACGATAAAGTGAAGTTCAAGCCACTCCTTGAGCGCGCCCAATTGCTGGGGGCAGACGTTCTGGCAACTGGCCACTATGCACAGGTCCATGAGACAGATGACGGCTATTCACTCGGCCGAGGTGTCGACGCTGGCAAAGACCAATCCTACTTCCTCTACCGCCTCACTCAGAATCAACTGAAGCGGGTCGCTTTTCCGCTGGGGGGCATGACAAAGCCGGAGGTGCGTGACCACGCACGTCGCTTCGGATTTGCGCTCGCAGATAAGCATGAGAGCCAGGAGATCTGTTTTGTAGGCCAAGAGGGCTACGCTGCAACGGTTGAAAAGATTTTAGGCGAGGGAGGCCGCGAAGGTCACTTTGTTCATGTCGACGGTAAGGTCATCGGTAAACACCAAGGCATTCACCGTTACACCATTGGCCAACGAAAAGGCCTGGGTATCAGCTGGCATGAGCCGCTTTACGTTGTCGATATTGATGCTCAACAAGGCGCGGTTTGGGTTGGACCACGTAGTGCGCTTGATGTCTCGCGTCTATTTGTAGAGCGCATACACTGGAGCAGTGATAATCCACCCGCCATCGGCGAAGAGTTTATTGTCCAGCAACGTTATAGAGGTAAGCCAACGCCTTGCAGGCTTTTAGACTGGGATGCATCAAAGAGACTCGCACACCTTGAGTTTCTCGGGCCAGAGCCCCGCGGTGCCCCTGGTCAAGCGGCAGTATTTTATGATGATGACCGCGTGATTGGCGGTGGTGTCATCGCGCCAAACCGCGGTGCCACCCAGATCACATCTTTGCCGATTGTTGGATAACCGATGCGTGCCGAGCTCCCTACGACTGAACCTGACTTTCAAGCCAAGCTTGAGGCGTTTCAAGCCGAACTGCAGTACCAGTTCAAAGAACAGCAGCATTTAGAGCTCGCGTTAACACACTCGACGTTTGCAAGTGAAGCGCGCCTTGCAGCCTCCAATGAACGTCTCGAGTTCCTTGGTGACTCTGTGCTGAATATTTCGATCACGACTCGCCTCTTCGCAGTGTTTCCAGATGAAGACGAGGGGCAACTTAGTCGACGTCGTCAGGCGATTATCTCAAACCGAAACCTCGCCGCGGTAGCGAAATCGCTTGGCCTACAGCGTGTTCTCCGCCTCGGCGCAGGTCAGCGAAATGCGGAGGGATATCCAGCCGATTCTATCGCCGCAAACACTGTTGAAGCTCTTCTTGGCGCTCTTTATCTAGACGGCGGACTGGAAGCGGTAGAGTCCGTCTTTGAATATAAATTCGACCAATGGGTGACTGACTCCGATTCACTCGGAGACCCGAAGTCTAGATTACAAGAAGCTTGTCATCAGCAGAATATTAAACCACCTCGCTATACTCTGGTCCGTGAAGAGGGCCCAGACCATGCGAAAGAATACACCTGGTCCGTAGAGGTTGCCTCTCATTCAATCTCTGCCACGGCCACTTCCAAAACAAAGGCGCAGCGTCTTGCAGCAAGAGCAATGCTCGCGCACTTGGAGATTACCTAAATGTCAAAGAATCCAGATACATCTTTCAAGGCCGGCTTTATTGCTGTGGTCGGCCGTCCCAACGTGGGAAAGTCTACCCTTGTCAACGCCTTGCTTGGCGAAAAAGTCAGCATCGTAAGCCCTAAGGCCAATACGACACGAACCAGAATCCACGCGATTCTCAATGGCGATAATCACCAGGCCGTCTTAATTGATACACCTGGTTTTTGTGGGAGTGAGACACCTCTCCGCAAGGTCCTCCGAAGGCTTGCCGGCAACGCACCCAAGGACGCTGACCTGACCATGGTTGTGACCGATATAGTCAAAGGCGAGCCGAAGTTAACGAAACTCGAAAAGGACGTTATCTCTGCGGCGCAGCACGGCAGCGGTGATCGCGTAGTGCTCGTGCTGAACAAGGTCGACCGTCTTAAGCGCAAAGATGACCTCCTGCCTTGGATGGCTCACTATCAAGCCGAAACAGGCATCAGCGCGATTATTCCAGTCTCTGCACTCAAGAAAGATGGCTTAGAAAAGCTTGAATCCTATCTTCTCGATGCACTCCCTGAGTCCGAAGCCATTTTTCCTCGCGACCTTCATACCGATCAAGCCGAACGACTGATGTGTGAAGAGCTTCTACGCGAGCAAATCCTTCTCTTAACCCATCAAGAGGTGCCTCACAGTGTCGCGGTTGTCATCGAGAGCTTCCTCGACGAGCGGCCGGAAGATGGAGAGGGCGGGCTTTGCTCAATTGAGGGAAAGATTGTTGTCGAACGTGACTCTCATAAGAAGATTGTCATCGGCAAAAAAGGTCTCAAAATTAAGGATATCAGTACACGTGCACGCAAGGAGATGGAGAGTCTCTTAGGTTCGAAAGTCTTTTTGCGGATGACTGTCTTGGTCGATGACCAATGGACAAAGCGCGCCGCGTCGCTACGAAAGTATGGAATCCAAGCGGGAGATTCAGCATGAGCAAGGTACCACTCATCGCCTTGGTAGGACGTCCCAATGTCGGAAAGTCCACGCTCTTCAATCGATTGGTGGGCTACCGCGCATCCATCGTGTATGACACGCCAGGCGTAACCCTCGACCGTATTTTCGATGATGCAAATATCGATGATAAACATTTTCGTGTCGTTGATACCGGGGGCATCGAGGTCAACTCCGAAGATCCGCTCTTAAATCAGATGCGTTTACAGACCCAGCTTGCGGTCGAAGAAGCCGACTTAATTATCTTTGTCGTTGATGGCCGCGATGGCGTCACCGAAGCGGACAAGATGGTAGCCAGTCTTCTTCGAAAGGCAGATACACCGACTATCTGTGTTGCGAATAAGATTGACTCGCCACTCGATAACGACCGAGCGCTTGAATTTTATGAGTTCGGTTTTGAGACAGTTATTCCCCTGAGTGCCGAGCATGCATGGGGCTTTGATGTCCTCTACGAAGATTTGATTGAGAGGCTGGAAGCCCCCGAATGGGTTGATCCCGATAATAGGGTAGGTATTGAAGTTGCTCCTGAAGATGAAGAGATCACCGGCGGTGGGCGGATTGAATGGGACGGCGGGCGCATCAAAATCGCCGTTGTTGGTCGGCCAAACGCTGGCAAATCGTCGCTCATCAATAAGCTGATTGGTTCCGACCGTCTCCTAGCCAGCGATATCGCCGGAACCACCCGCGACAGTGTAGATATCGAGGTAGAAGAGGGCGGTCGCATTTTCCAGTTCGTTGATACAGCGGGGATTCGTCGAAAGCGCTCTGTCGCGGACCAACTCGAAAAGTTCGCAGTCTATTCAGCCATTCGAAGCATGGAGAGTGCAGACGTCACCATCTTGGTTCTGGACGCCTCTCTGAGAGTCTCAGAACAAGATGCTAAAATCGCATCCCTTGCCCTCGAACGCGGGAAGGGGTTGGTCATTGTGGCAAATAAGTGGGACCTCATGTCCTCCGACGAAGAGCGGGACGAGTTTCACACGAGTCTAGAGAAGCGCTTGAGCTTCCTCAAGAACGCCCCCAAACTCCAGCTCTCGGCCCTGACAGGACGTTCGGTACACCGACTCTTTCCAATGCTCGTAAGCGTTCAGCAAGAACGTCA
>JAYYQC010000457.1:0-2220 GCA_036128675.1 Myxococcota bacterium
TTCCATCTTGGTTGAAGTCGGCGATCGCCAGGCCCCAACCGTTGGGCTCGAGGATGCCGCTCTCAAAATGATAAGGCTCGAATCTGCCATTGCCTTGACCGAGATAGACGTCGGTGGGCCGTCCGTCGTAGGTCGCACTGAGCACGAGGTCGAGGTTACCGTCCAAGTCAAAGTCGGCAAGGGCTGGTACAGAGTGGGTCTCTTGAAAGCGGATCCCAGCTTCACCGAGTGGCTGCTCAAAGCTGCCTTGAATATTGGTGAAGGTCCCGTTGTCTTCCTGAATCAGGACCTCAGTTTTGTCGGAGAAGTCGTAAAAACGTGGATGTGCCAGGTTGGCAATCACCGCATCAAAGTCACCGTCGTTGTCTAGGTCTCCCCAAGCGGAGCCGATGCTGTGCCCATAGGTGGTCGAGCCGCTTAGCGTCGACGCGCGACCTTGAAGCTCTAGGTCGCGGGCTGATTCTGTAACCGTGCCATTGCCTTGGTTTTGGAAGAACTGATTACGATGGAGGCGGTAGTTGTTGATGAAGAGGTCGATATCCCCGTCAAGATCTGCATCCAGCGGGTAGACCCCACGGCTCGCCAGTGGGGAGTTACCCGTACCCCAGAAACCATTGCTTCCCGTAAGTTCTTCGAAGCGCCCTTGTCCCAGGTTGCGCCAGACCCGGTCTTGGTAAAACTCACCGGTAGACCAGCAGATGAAATGCGTCACGTAGAGGTCGAGAAGTCCATCGGCATCGATGTCCGCCCAAGCCGCGGCTGGCGTTGGCGCGAAGGTGCCGCCATTACAGGTCTGACTGAGCGTATCGTTGGTAATGGTGGAGAGCTCAGTGATCTCGGTAAAGCTGCCATCACAGTCGTTCTTGTAGAGTCGATTTGAGCGGGTGGTACTCTCGCTAAAGAGGAAGAGGTCGAGGCAGCCGTCGTTGTCCAGGTCACCCCAGACACCGGCGTAGTCCTGGTCGGCAGTCGGGAGGTCGGTGGCGGTGGACTCTTGAAATTCACCACCTATGTTGAACATCAAGCGTGGCCCTTGGAGCAGCAGGTCTTGATCGCCATCCGCATCGACATCGCCCCAGGCCATACGTTTGGATGCGCTGTAGTCTTGAGCCCTCTCAAAGAGCTTGGTGGTGTCGGTGTCGAGGTACTCGACATAGAGTCTGATCATGAAGTCATATTGAAACGCAAAAGAGAGCCCATTCCAAAACGGTGTGTTTTGATGGCTGGTGAGCTCCGGTAGGTTGAGTGCAGAGCGGCACGCATCAAAGGTCTTACAGCAGCCACTCTCATCGCAGTCACCGGAGTCCGTTCCATCAAAAAGCAGAGCGCCGCTTTCATCCGAGTCGCGGCGATGCACCACATAGATGGGTTCGGGCTGCGTGAGGGTAATTGGTTCGGGTAGTACGTAGTCCACCCACTGGCCGGCTTCGATGTCGACTCGGCAGCGGCTACCTTCCCAAAGCGCATCCAGTGGCCAGAAATCAAAACCGTTGTGCCCGAAGTCTTGGTGCAGACCCAAGGTGAGTGGCCAGCGTCCGGCTTCTGGCAATGAGCCAAATTGAACCGAGGCGCCGACGATGCGCGCCGGACGGTCGATATCAAAGCGGGTCGCTTCAACTAGGTTGGCGCTCGAGAGGGCGATGTCTCCGATGCTCCAGCTCTGGCTGGTGAGGTCTGCGTTTCCTTGTCCGTCATCGTGACCAAGCTGAGTCCAGGTCGCGGGTACCACGCCCCAGGCATCGTTGCAGGGGAGGTCGGCGGTGGCAGGGCGCTCGATGGTAGGTTCAGACGCGGGTGTGTCGGTTTCCTCGGAGCTGCATGCTGCGAAGCCAACCATACAACTAAGACTGAGAATCAGAGACTCTGAGATGCGTAACCGGACCATAACCCCTCCCGTGGCGTCGGCGTGTTGGTCGCGGCTTTTAGAACCAATTTTATTCGGTGTCCAGATAATGTGAACGCTTAGTCATGAATTTACTTTAGAGCGGGTACGTAAAACCGTGGGGCCACAACTTTAGCCAGGTGAGGTCAGGCGCTCGATGATGGGACGCTGGTCGGGGAATTTCTCAAGAAACGGCGCGCGAGTTGCCAATTCGAAATGCTCGAATTCAAAGCCGGGGGCAACGGTGCAGCCGACAAGAGCATAACCATGAGGATTTAGAAGCTCAGCGCCAAACCAGGCACCGGCGGGCACTACACCTTGGGGGCGTTGACCGGCTT
>JAYYQC010000458.1:0-6143 GCA_036128675.1 Myxococcota bacterium
CATCGCTGGCGTCGGTCGCATCGCTGGCATCGACGGCGTCACTGGCATCGGTAGCGTCACTGGCGTCGCTGGCATCACTCGGATCACTGGCGTCGCTGGTATCGGTCGCATCGCTGGCATCCGTCGCATCGCTGGTATCACTGTTCTCAGTTGGGTCTGATGGGTCTGCCGACGTCGAATCATCGCTTCCGCACCCTGATGTGTGCAAGAGGAGAGCGAAAGCAAAGAGCAGAGCAACCAAGTGTGCACCCAACTGAAAGACTTTCGCATAACGGTCAAGATTCGTATCAAGCTGCTTCAATGAGACCTCACTTTTTTTTCATTCTCACCCACCGGCAGTGTCCGGACCACCCTAAATCCAATGCTGTGGAATCGCGCATTCGGTGAATGTGGTTCCCGTGTTGCCATCGTGCACATCCCACCTGTGTCGGTGTAGCCACCTCCACGCTTCACGCGGTCTTCACCATTCGGCGGTCCCTCCAGCGTCCAGGATTCTCCGTAGCTCGTCCGTCCCGAATAGGGCTGCCAGTAATCCCAGACCCACTCCCAAACATTGCCGAGCATATCATGGAGTCCTAAGGCATTGGGTGCTTTCTGTTTCCCGATATGAATATGAGCCTCGGTCGTCTCCCACATTCCGAGGGGGTCCGGCTCCCAACTATTGGCGCAATGCCATCCGACCGCTTGAAGCCCGGGGCTTGTCAGACAATTGGGGTCTGGACCATTGGGCGTCATGTGCGGCACAAATTCCTCATCGGCCTCCCCGTAGAGAAGCGTGCGATCCTGGTCGGGCCCCCCTCGCACCGCATACTCCCATTCCGCTTCAAGGGGTAGTCGGTAGCCAGTACACTGAACGCCGCTGAATGTAATTGTTGCCTCAGCGAAGAGTTCCTCGGCCGGCTCAACACCATAACAGGGCTTAAGCCCTTCTTTTCTTGACCGTGTGTTGCAATACGCCAGGGCGTCAAACCAACTCACACTCTCAATCGGACACTGCGGACAGTCACCGAAGGCAGGACCATCGCCTCGAAATCCCTTCTCGCCGGCAAACTCCATCATGACCTCGCGCCACTCCTGTTGCGTAACTTCGTGGTCCAGCATGACAAAATCATGTTCAAGTTCAAATTGAAGGGTCGGGCTCAAATCTTCGACGGATTCATCCCCCATCACCACCGTACCAGCTCGAACGACCGCAAAACCTTCTTCGCTGATGCAATCGCTTGAACAGAGATCGCCGCTTACCAGGTTTCCATCATCACACGTCTCAACTGCAGCCTGCACAATGCCATCTCCACAGCGGCCTACCCGTAAGCAAAAATCCGAGCAGCCATCGAGGCGGTCGCCATCCGCGCCATCATCGCAAGCCTCACCTTCATCGATCACACCGTCACCGCAATAGGGCCGTCGACAGTTCGTTCTACACACCGATGCACCGGTCAATTCATCGTTGTTGGCGGTCGCGTCGTCGCACTCTTCGCCTGGGTCTATTTCGCCATTGCCACAGCTCATCGAGACACATTGTGTACCGTCACACGTCCAGCCCTCAGGGCAGCCAACCGCAGTACCGTTGTATTGTTCTGGTGCATCTACCGCGCAGGTCAGTCGTGCACCCGCCGGAATTGTCCAGTCAAAGCAACCCGTCAACAAGCATCCACCCAGAACTAAGCCAAGCCAGATTTTGAGGTTCATCGCGTCTCCCCCTCATCACCACGCTCATCGGTATGAAGCTCACTATCGTCTCCATAGCCCTCCCAGTCCGTAATGGCATAGAGAGCCCCGTAGATAGCGGCGAGGGTGGCACTGCTGACGAAGAAGCCGATACTTGTCCGCTCGAAATCCTGACCCAGCGCTTGACCTTGCGCCGCCGCATCGCCATCGATGGGATCACGCCGCGAGCCAATGAGCTCGGAGCGATACGCGTCATGCTGAAGCCAAGCGCCCGCATAGCTGACCCCACCTGCCAACAAGGCTCCTAAGGCGCCCCAGCCTGCGACCTCGGTGACTAGCCTCGGAATCGGTGGCGGATTGAGACGCAGAACGAGTTGATCCGGAACGCCTGCTTTCGTACCCGGCCGGTAGGTTCGCGTTGGATAGAGCTTTCCGGCCGTCGGACCAATCGCGAGTAGAAACTCCTCACCACTGCCAATCGTCAGGCGCTCGGTATGCGAGGTCACCACCTCTGCGCGACGCTGGTTGATTCGCTTAATGAACATCATCCGTCCGTCGGACTGTTCAGTTAGCTTACCTGTGATAATTTCATCGACCCCTAGGGCACCTGCGATCTCGGCAAAACACGCATCATCGGCCTCGCACTCTAAACCGAGAGCCTGTCGTTGCGCTTCAAAGTCGAGCATCTCTCGAATTTCATCCATACCGATTGCCGAGATACCTTCGAGCTTGCGAACCTCTTGAAGGAGCGCCTCGGTGGTGGCACTGCCCAACCCGGCCGCCACATTGACGAGCTCTAAGTCGTACACCGCCACTCGAATCAGGCCGTCGGTACCGACCGTGGCGTCTGCTTCACGGGCATCCTCCCGCGCCTTCGCGGCCCGTTCGACCTTCGCGAGCTGTTGCGCGACGACCTCGGCATCAATCTCGACCCCCTCGGCGACAGCCTTCGTCAGCTCGAGCGCTTCAGCGACTTCTGTGATGTCACCCGCATCGAGATCTGGCTGTACCGGCCCAGACTTCGTGTCGCTGGCCTCAGAGGCTTTCGATTTAGGCAAGGTACACGACGCCTTTGTTACTAAATCGCTCTTCGCGACAAAGCCGAGCTTGCCATTGGCTAGGCTCACCAACCAACGCGCATTATGCGCAACCTTCAGCGTATAGTTGAGTTCCGGGCCAAGCTTGGCGATCACCTTATCGCCGTGGTGCCCTAGATAGAGTGGATGGGTCTCACTTACCGCACAGAGGCTACCGGCAAGCGACAACGCGGCTTTCTCCGCGACTGCCTGCTCAGGCGCACTGCTTGGCTCAGAGGCTTGCGTTTGAGTTACCTCGGCATCGGGTGACGCGAGAACCCTTTCGGGCAGACCTATCAAGGCAACCAGTACCGCGCTTGTTATCAGCTCTCTCCCAGACCACATCATACCAGACGCTATCACTCCCCGAGCAACTATACCACTCTACCCACCGACGGCTCTTGAGACTCGGTTGAGCGGGTTTCCCCTAATTTAATTCGCCTGATCAGTGAGAGCCGCTTGGAGAAGATCAACTACTTAAGACCTCGCCACCAAGCCTCTCGGATATACGGTGGGCGGAGAGCGCGGCACCTTCATGGAGCCCATTTCCAAGGTAAGCACCGGCATGAAAGGTATGGTTTTCCCCGTTGGTCTCGATCACTTCGTGCCGATACTGGAACGCGGAAACGGTATAATTAGGCGTCTGATGGTCAGCGCGATGGATGATGGAAGAAGTTGGGAGCGCGGCGTCCAAGTTGTATGCGAAGCTATAGGGCTTCGCACGGGACTGACCGTAACCGTGATTCAAATAGGTATTGTATCCAAAGTCACCCTCTCGACCCCGAAAGTAGTCGCACGGTCCGAAGACCTCGGTGTCATAGTCGCGATAGATGCCAACATCTCGGTGCGCCAACGTTGTGAATGTGTTCGTTGACCAAGCCGCGAAGCGTCTTTTTTCGGCTTCGGTAGCATCCGCGAGAATCCGAAGAACCTGGCCGGGATCGGTTGCAAAGACCACCTTATCAAATGCTTGCACCGCTTGACCTCGGGCCTGTACCAGAACCCCGGAATCCTCTCTCGTCACACTTTCCACTGGGGCATTACACATCTGTTGATGTCCAGCTGGCATACGACTGAGTATTGTCTCAATATAAGAATAGACACCGCCGCGTAGAAAATACCAATTAGGCAAGCGACCACCTTGCATGTAGCCAACGGTCAGCTCCGCCGGCATCTCTGCAACTCTCTCAAATGGCATCGAAAAGGCGAGCATGAAGCAGGCAAGTAAAGCTTGATGGCAGGGGTCATCCAGGTCCGGAATAACCGAGGCCGTAGACCTTCCATAGAGGTCCTTAGGAGCCACAGCATCCAAGGAGGCAATCAGGCGCTTACGACGCGACCAAAGTGGTAAGAGTCGTAAGAGATTCATGATACGTTGTCGAAAAGAATCGGTCATCTTTTGATACGGCGAGGGCGTAACCCAAAAGCGTCCATCACCATAAAAGAGTCCCGAGTGCATCACATAGGGCTCTAAGTCCATATTCAAACGCGTCGCTAAACGTCCAAAGGTCGGGTAAGCGGTGAGGTCAAAACCGAGGACACCGTTCTCAGCAACTACGCCCGGCTCGAGATCTACATCCAGGACGTTGCGGTTCAAGGTTCGAATATGCCCGCCAAGAATCGGCGACGCTTCAAAAACCGTCGTCTGATGCACATCACGCAAGAGGTAGGCGGTCATCAACCCACTTGCTCCGCCTCCGATGATTGCGATCTTCATGACTCAAGCCCCCAAGTCTTCCGTCAACCCCAGGATACAGGCGGGTCTCGGACCTTTACAAGGTGGGGTCTAGCCGTTAACAGCCATCTCGAACTTAGCACACGCCCTCTACAACCCGTGAGAGAGCTCATGAAAACAAAAACTCTGCGTCAACTTCACACCTGGCTGGGCCTGGGTTCGGCTCTGTTCTTTCTGTTACTCGGAATCACCGGCGTTCTACTGACCTTTCGAGGGACATTTCGTACCCCGCCGGTGGTCGTGCCGGAAGCCGTACAGCTTGAGCCACCGGTCGACGTCTGGGGAATCATCAAACGTGCTGAAAGCGACATAGGGGCAAAAGCGTCCTCCGTGTCATTCTCGGACACCCCCAAAAAACCCATACGCATCCGGATGCGAGACGAGCATCGCAGTACCCTCTACTTTTCCCTAAGCGGTGTTCTCTTAGAGACTCGCGACCGTTCAGAGCGGTCATTCAATGGTTGGATGTTTGACCTCCATACCGGCGCAATCGCCGGCAGACCTGGGGAGCTCATCATCGCATTCCTCGGACTGATTTTGGTCGTTTCTACCCTCACCGGATTTCTGATTTGGCCCTTCTTCGTTAGGTACAAGAAACGACGCGACCGCTTGGTAAGCCAACGCTCACCTCGGGAGCCCCAACTCAACGAATCATCTCCGTCCATACGACTCTCTTAGGAGCGACTATGTCTCGAATCCTTCTTCTCATTGCATCTATTTCGGGTGGCCTTGCGGTCATGCTCGGCGCATTCGGTGCTCATGGTCTTGCCGATTCAGTGACACCGGAAAGACTCCAGGTCTGGCGCACCGCTGCGCACTACCACCTTATCCACTCCGTCGTCCTTCTAGCTGTCTCGGCAATTCTGATGCATCGCCCCTCAAAAATGATGGAGCGCGCTGCTTGGTTGTTCATCGTCGGCATCGTGATTTTTGGGTCGACGCTCTACGCGCTGGTCCTCACCGACATTGCGGTCCTTGGGGCTATTACGCCTCTTGGGGGTCTTTGTCTCATTCTAGGATGGCTTCAATGCGCCTGGTTCGCCGCAACCGAGATTAAGGCTTAAGGACTGCTGCATCGCTCAGATCGAGGTGGACTACACACCCATGGTCTTCCGGATAAATATCCTCGGGGGGACATGGGATATCTGCGATGAGGCGGGTCGACATTCCCTCGAGCGCCCCGCGCAATGCTTGCCACTCGATAAAGTCCATAAGAAGCGGCGCGCTATCGCGGCGTATCGCAAAACTAAGGTCGGTGGTCAGTGCTCCTTGCATCGAGGACCATTTTACCGCATTTCGCTATCAACGCTACCCCCACCTTGGAGGTCCCATGAATTGCAAAGACCTGATCGAAGAGCTGAAGCTCACACCACACCCCGAAGGTGGCTTTTTCAAAGAGACCTACCGCGCGAACACGCACGTGACATCGAGCGGACGCGCGGCCTCAACGGCGATCTACTACCTACTCGACCATGGTGCCGTCTCTCACCTCCACCGCATCGATGCCGATGAGGTCTGGCATGCGTACGCAGGCAGCGGACTACGCGTTCATATTTTCGAGGATGAGCACTACCGCTTTCTCGACATCGGAACCGACCTCCAAGCCGGTCAACGCCCCCAAGGTGTAGTGCCCGCCGGTGCCTGGTTTGGCGCTGAGCTTCTAA
>JAYYQC010000459.1:0-8130 GCA_036128675.1 Myxococcota bacterium
AGTTCGTAACGACGACGCTTTAGCAAGAAATGTCGAACGGTCGTTGGCACCTGCCCACAATAGACCAACAACCGCGAACGAGGAGAGTTGAAAGCCCAAATCCCGACTGAGCAGAGGGTCAGCAAGAATCAGCAGAAGCCCGCTCGTCCCGAGAGCATCCGAACCTCGGTACCGAAAGCGAAAAGTTCGCGCCACGAGAGCAACCGCCCACATTCCCGCACTCCTCAGTGCCGATGACGGAGTCCCCCACCAGACCAAAAGTCCCATCAAGAGCAAAACGCTTCCAATATTAAGCGTAAACATCAGTACTCGCTGCTTACGACCAAACAACGAGAGCATACCGAGAAGCCCCTGACAGCCCCGCAACCACACTCCCAACACGATTCCAACATGGAGGCCAGAGATAGCAACATAGTGAATGAGCCCCGCTCGAGACCACCGGTCACGCTCAGACGATGCAATGAGCTCGCGTCGACCACTAATAAGTGCCCAGACGATCCCTTGAGCATCCGGAGAAAGTCTATCCCTCACAAAAGTTCTTAGAGCCTCGCGTTTATCCACAAGAAAGACGCCCCACTCCGGCCTCAGACCTAGCTCGGCTCGTGCGTGAGCTTTCAACCGAGCGACTTGCTTTGTGCTATCGCTCGGAATGAAGAGTCGACCGTGGATTCGATACCGGGTTCCTGGCAACCAGACCTGCGATGGAGGCAGCCGAATCGCAGTAGTGCAGCCTTGCCGATACTGCGAAAATTCGACGGCTTTACAGTCCGCCTTGTTGTATTGCCACCAACTTACCTGCAACTCGATGAAACACTCGGTTGAGCACTTTGCGACATCTTTGGCCACATTCTGCGACTGCTGCGCAACTGTCATCTCAAATCCGAGTACGATGAAGCTGAGGCTAACACCTGCCAAAGCGAAACTTCTCCAGGGAATAAAGTGAACACCAAAGGCAAGAACGCAGAGCAGGTACACTCCTAAAACAATGATGCCGAGGTGTAGAACACTGCTCCCTCCCACCATTGCTGCGAGAAAGACCACCAAAGGGGCCGACGGTGCAGATAACCGATGCATGCGCTTTACTCCTTGATTGAACCAAGGATTTGCGCAGCAAAGTCTATGCCGATAGCATGCATGTATGTTTCAGAGTGTTTTGATTGCGGCTCTTCTTTTCGCACCGGTACATGTAGAACATCCCGAAGGGGAATCGACCGAGGCGACTATATCTCCGTTGGTTGTAACGGATATACAATCGTTTGGTGAGCTCCAGCTTGCAAATGGCATTGAGGCCCTAGATGCCGGTGATTCAAGTTTAGCATTACGCCTTCTCGCAGACTATTTGGCTCGGTACCCTCACAGCGACTTGGCACCGAATGCGCGGTATCTAGCCGCACGCGCCGCGCTGGAAGAGAAAGAGCCACTACAGGCACTCTCTTGGCTCGATGATTTGGATAAATTGATGCCGGAGGTCGAAGATTTCGTTCTCGCCGCGAAAGCAACGGCACATCGACACCTCGGACAATGGCCGGAGACACTGTCTGCGTGGGAGCTGCTCCTGAAAAAATACCCAAAGAGTCCACTCTCAGTCGAGGCTCTCTACGGTGCAGCCGATGCGTATTTTGCGCTTGACCAAGCCCGCGAAGCAAAACGCGCTTACGAAAAAGCGATGCGTGCAAATTCCCGGTCCGACCGCGCAGACCTGGCGAGATTTAACCTGGCTCAGATGGCTGAAAACGACAACGAACTCAACGACGCCGCCGAACTCTATCGATACTTTTATTACGAGTTACCGTCCGATCCACTTAGTGACGTCGCAAAAACACGTCTCGATGTACTCGAAGAGTCGTCAACAGTTCGCCCGCCCCCTGTCCCTCTTCGCTTCAAGCGCCTAAAAAAGCTTATTACCCGACGCTCAATTGACCGGGCCAGACTTGACGTAAATGCGCTCCAGGAACTTAAATTATCTCGTTCTGATACAAATGAGCTGAAGTTCCTGGAGAGTCAGTTACTTTACCGTGAACGTCGATATGCTGATGCAGAGAGCCAACTTCAGGCCCTCCTAAAAGTGAGCTCCCGTTCTCGACGTAATGAGATTCAGCGGTGGTTAGCCCGCGTCTACTCGACTTCAGGCCAAACAAGAGCAGCCATCGATATCTATCTGGCGCTTGCGAAGAATAACCGCCGCAACTCGACCGGTTCCTCATCACTCTATCGGGCAGCCTGGTTGGCCTTTAACGGTAGTATGCACTCTGAGGCGATCAAACTCTTTGGTGAGTTCATCTCGCGCTACCCGAGGAGCAACAGTGTGACAAGCGCACAATGGTATCTCGCCTGGAATGCCTATCGCTTGGGCGATATTCCTTCTGCGATCGCGACTGTCGACCGCATGTTACGTCGCTACCCGAATACCTCTCTGCGCCAACAGGTCACCTACTGGCGAGGCCGTTGGTTAACGATGCTAAATCGTTCCAAAGAGGCTGTCGAATCTCTGCGTCGAGCGTATGCTTTGCAGCCCCTTCATTACTACGGGGTACTATCACGACAGAGACTCTTTGAGCTGAATGTTTCGCCAAACCCCCTTACAGGTCTTACAAAACAGCGACCTCTTCTCGCCTCCAACATAGACGATGAAAGTCTCGCTGCAGAGGAATTCATACCTGAAGCGGATGAGCTACCAGAGATGGGGCGGGTCCCGACCTTACCACCCGAGCCTGTGCCATGGGGTGGCAGCCTTTTCGAATGGGATTCAGACGACGCTAAGCGTGCGCTTCGGCTCATCAAGCTTGGGCACGGCGAGTATGCATCTTCACTGGTGAAGGACTTAACGCCCATCCCGGGTTATACCGATACAGAGATCACCTACGCACGCTCACTTTTGCAGCAGAGTCTTGGTGCGTACAATGTGGCGTTTCAGCTCGTTGTAAGACAGTTCGGCAAAACACTCAAAAAAGAGATTTCTCCTGAAACCTTATCTATCTTCCGTTTGGCCTATCCTGCAGCATTCGAGTCCCTCGTCCAACGTAAGTGTGACCAGGTCAGCATGGATCCATCTCTTATCTGGGCCATTATGAGACAAGAGAGCGCATTTGCAATCCGTGCTCTGTCATGGGCGAGCGCTCAGGGACTCATGCAGATCATTCCGCGTACCGGCCGTAAGATAGCCGCGGCACTTGAAAAGGAAGATTACGATGTTTCGATGCTTCGAACGCCCGACACAAGTATCGAATTTGGTTCCTGGTATTTCGCCGAGCTTCTCAAGAAATTTCATGGGCATCCTGCACTCGCAATCGCTAGCTACAACGCAGGTCCGCAAGCCGTATCACGCTGGGTGGACGCTCGTCCTGGTATCGCAACTGACGAATTCATCGAAGAGATTCCCTACAAAGAGACCCGCCACTACGTAAAGAAAGTTCTCTCAAACTACTCCGTTTACCGAGAACTGAACTCGCCGGACTCTCTGGTTTTGCCTCAGCAGATTGCGACCAATTATCTCGACAACATCGACTTCTAATTAGGCCCGCGGCCTCAAGCCATCCATAACCATCGAGGTTAAGAGAGACGGCAACTCAAAGAGTTCACCCAATTCCTCACCTTCGAGCAGGGTAAGAAGAATTTTCTCACTTGCCCCGACAACTGCCAAAGCGCTCAGTTTGTGGGGAAAAGGTCGAAGCACCTTTTTCTCGTGCGCGACATCGGTCATCTCAATGGCGTGCTCGTTTATGAGTCGGGCAAGATCGGTAATGGGGCGACGGCTACCCTGCTCTGCGGAGCGACTTTCTCGTAAATAAAGTAAGAGCACGTTTCGGTGACGCGATAAAATACCAGCAAGCGCAACACCTACTTGAACATATGCTAGATAAGCCTGAGCCGCCTCGGGTGCCTGCCGAATAGATAGCGTACATGCCTTCATCGCTTCGTCTATCTCTTGCGCAAGCGGCGTAAAGAGATGTGCGACAAGCGCTTCTTTGTCTTTGAAGTATCGGTAGAAACTACCTTTAGATACGCCAGCTTCCTGCGTAATCTCGTCAATAGTCGTCGTCTCGAGTCCATGCTGCAGAAAGAGATGAAGCGCAGCACCACAGAGTTCTTCAGTCCTAGCCCGCCGCACTTGGTCCCGCTTTCCACCAGGCTTGCCTGGGCGACTCGGGGGTCCGGCGACTGGCTCAACGACCGGCTTGGGTTTCTTGGAGTTACGTTTCGCTGCCATGGGTCACTACCTCACCTACGTGCCGATCAAAGTCTAATCATGATTGCGATGACCGCACATTCTATAACGCACTGAGTCCTCTTGCGATTTGCTCCCGCGTCTGAGGCTCGGTATAAACTTCTAGCATACATTCAGCGTTTTGGGAGAATGGAAACCATGACCGCAGACCTCGCGAGGCCACTTCAACTTCTGTTGCTTTCTTTGATGGCCACTTTACTATCTATTCCGGCCTTCGCCGAAACACTGATTATCGTTCCTGCCGATGAAAACGGCAGTACAACAATGAGCCGTGATATTGCCAAAGGCGTGGTCATACCGATCATGAAGAGCGGCAAACACAAGGTCATTCCGTATAAAAACTATCGTCAGGCCGCCCTGGCCGATGGAGTCAAAGAGACAGCACTTTCCGAGGCCGCTTCCATGGCCGAGCACGCCGCAAAGCTTGGCGCGACAAAGGGTGTCGAAGTGAAGGTCCTTCGCCAGGGGTCGGGGGCATCTATCAAGGTTGTGGACCTCAAAGCGAAAGAAGTCGTCTTCGAAAAATCAATGAAACTCAAGGGTAGCAGCCTCACCGGTGCAGAAGGCAAAAGCTTGATCGCGGAAATCTACACTGGTCTTGCGGCAAAAGCAGCGCCAAAACCAGAGCCGGCGGTAGCGGCAGCCACGCCAGCAGCCGATGCTGCACCTGCACCTGAAGCAGCCGCAGCACCTGAAGCAGCCGCAGCACCTGAAGCAGCCGCAACACCTGAAGCGGCACCAGCCGCAGCACCTGAAGCAGCACCAGCGCCAGCACCAGAAGCAGCACCTGCACCAGAAGCAGCACCTGCACCTGAAGCAGCACCTGCACCTGAAGCAGCACCTGCACCTGAGCTCGAGCTTGAACTCGAAACCGAGGAGGGCAAGACTGCAGCTGATGCAGTGGTTGAAAGCGATGCCGCGTCAACATCTGTGCCACAGATGGTTCGTCTGCGCGCCGGTAATAAAGCCATCTACTTCGCCTCAACTATCTCGGACGACACCACCGAAGACCTCGGTTATTCGACCAATGCATTTATCCCGGGTGCCCACGTAACCATGACCCTAGCGCCTGCCGCGACCCTCGATGCGCCAGACTGGGCCAAGCACATCACTCTAGGCTTCACGCTGACCCCAATCCTCGTCCAGCCCCAAGCATATTCAACAACCGGCGACCCCGCGCTCCAATTCAATTGGGCTATCGAAGCAGGGTATGCACCACGCGCACTGACCAGCATGCCCGAGCTGGCGATTGGCGCTTTCGCTAACTTCTCCTCGTTCACCATGCCTGTCGGTTTAGGCGGGTTTCCAGATGTTGGAGTACAAATGCTCGAGACCGGCGTCATAGCGACGTATGATGCGGGCGATATCCTTACCATCGAAGACATCGTCAAAGGGCTCCGGGTCGAAGTCGCGACGTCGATCGGCCTTGGACTCGGCGTAGCCGAGAGCCTCAATGTCTTGGGAGATGCCGGGATGACCTTGGGCTACGGTT
Organism: Myxococcota bacterium; assembly: GCA_036128675.1. GTDB lineage: Bacteria > Myxococcota > XYA12-FULL-58-9 > XYA12-FULL-58-9 > JABJBS01 > JAYYQC01. Next base: position 5,718 of record JAYYQC010000459.1, read on the forward strand.
TCTCAGCCAACGTCAATACGACCGTGTTGGACTTCTTCGAAGTCGGCAGCGAGGTTGGCTTCTCAGGGATGAGCACATCTTTCACGGGTACTTCTACCATCGAGCAGCGCCGAGAGCAGTTCACCGATCCAAGTCTTTCTAACACGCTAATGACCTTCCAGCTTTTCGCGCGTAAATCTTTCCTTTAAAGTAGCAGCTCAAAAGGAGCTGCTACCGCATGATACCAAAGACCCTATTTGAGCAATTTCAGCTCAAAGCCTCTTCATACGAAAGCGCAACTCTCAGAATTGTGAAGACCCGAGCGCAGAAGCTTAGGGTGAGACAATCCATTGTAGAAGCGCCTCATACGACCCACGACCTCGGCTTTATGCTCACCTTATTTAGCCAAGGTGGTTATGGCTATTCGGCTCAAGCCGGGCTCGACGCGGCGGCGCTTGAGCGCGCCTTTCACGAGGCAGGCGCATGGGTGGAGGCAAGTCGGGGTTCTCTCATTGATAAACTAAATCCATCGCTTAAGCCTCTGACCTCTGGTTCCTACCGCTCTAAAGTCGAGGAGCCTTGGGAAGATTTCCCCATGCCAGATCGAATCGAACTCCTTAAGGAACTTGAAGAACTCTTGCGCAATCCCGAAGGAACCGTGGAGTCCTACGCAAGCCTCGAGCACCAGGCGGTGGAAAGCTGCCTCATTGACAAAGACGGTAATCAACAACACCAGCTCTTCGACTATGTCATCCCCAACCTGTTTACAGCAGTGGAGTATCAAGGCGATGTGCAGAAGCGTTCTTTTGTCGACGGATGCTCCCAGGGAGGCGTCGAAGAGCTTCGAAAGCTTCGACTTCGATCACTGGCGCGTGAACTGGCTGAGGAAGCTGTAGCCCTTTCGAGGGCTAAAAACTGTCCCGATATGACCGGCAACCTCTTGTTGATGCCTGACCAAATGATGCTTCAAATACACGAAAGCATCGGACATCCACTGGAACTCGACCGTATCCTTGGCGACGAGCGCAACTATGCTGGTACCAGCTTTGTAGAGCTCGATATGTTTGGGAAGTTTCAGTATGGCTCCAAACAACTGAACGTGAGCTTTGACCCAAATTATCAAAATGAATTTGCGTCTTACGACTTTGACGACGATGGTCGGCCAGCTCAGAAAATGCTTCTTATCGAAGAAGGGATTCTTCAAGCACCTCTTGGAGGAGAACTCTCCAGTCATCGAGCTGACCTTTCAGGCGCTTCAAGTACGCGCGCCTGCAACTGGAACCGTCCTCCCATTGACCGTATGGCGAATCTGAATATTGAGCCAGGTGCTGACTCCTTCGACGAACTCGTTTCTAAAACAGAGCACGGCGTTTTAATGAAAACCAATACATCCTGGTCTATCGATGATTCGCGCAATAAGTTTCAATTCTCTTGCGAATACGGACAGTTGATTCGTAATGGAAAACTTGCGGAAGTCGTCAAGAATCCTTCGTATCGCGGCGTGTCCTCGAAGTTCTGGAATAACCTTGTAGGCGTCGGCAATCGAGATACTGCTGGTCACTACGGCACACCATTTTGCGGCAAAGGAGAGCCGAATCAAGCGATTCGCGTTGGGCATGCCTCGCCCGCATGCTTGTTTCAAGACATTGAGATTTTTGGAGGCGGACAATGACCCCACAGCTACTCGCCGACAGTCTTCGTACTGACCTCGAGGCCCTTCTTCCCGAGGGTCTCCAATATAGGGTGCTCCTCAACACAGAGTCATCTTCATTCGTCCGCTTCAACCATGGCGGTATCCGGCAGCCAGGAAGCGTCAGCCAAGGTCATGCAACGATTGAAATCAACGATGGCCCCAAGCACTTTAAAGCGCTCTTAAGCTTATCAGAATCCCGAGAAGAGAATCGGATTCGCCTTGAGGAGTGTATTAAACCTCAACTGGAACTCCTACCCAGTCTCGACCCTGACCCGCACTTTATTCTTAATCCCCAGATGGAAAAGACTGAACACTGTGGCCCGGAATCGGTCGATAAACCTCAAGACGTCGTCCGCAGCATTGTAGAAGGCGCACAGGGTCTAGATCTGGTTGGAATCTATGCCGCAGGCCGACTCTCACGCACTTATATAGACTCTAAAGGCTCAAGCCTACACCATGAATCAGAACGTTCGCATTTTGACTTTAGTCTCTATGCGCACCATGACAAAGCTGTAAAGTGTTCAGTTTCGGGCGAGCAATGGGATAAGTCTCATTTTGACAGGTGCATCGCGGATGCCCGGGAACAACTCCCGTATCTACATAAAGATTCTCGAAAGATTGCACCCGGAGATTACAGAGCTTACCTGGCCCCCTCAGCTCTACGCAGTATCCTCTCGTTGCTCTCATGGTCATCTTTTTCCGAAAAAAGTCATCAGACCGGTCTCTCCCCGCTTAAATATC
>JAYYQC010000460.1:0-10000 GCA_036128675.1 Myxococcota bacterium
TCAACCGGCCTCTTCGGGTGCTCACGCGTCGGTCGTCCGACTTCGGCCTCAAGCCCGAGCCAGTCGCGTACCGCGGCAACCTCACCAAAGGGGATCCCCGTTTGCGCCATCCCCCAAGGTCCGGGGTTCATCCCGAGCAAGAGCGCTTTTCGCTTCGCGTTTTTGGCGTATTTTTTAAGGTAGAGTTCGTATGGCGCTCGGGCGTACTCAAGCGGATTGTAAACGGCCGCTACGTCACCACGAAACTTGAGCTTAGCCAGCTCCACATTGCTCTGGTCGAGAATCTCTTGATACCACATAGCGCACGCTTACAACGAGGCGCTCGGAATGAAAATGGGCTCAGCCTTCTTCGAGAGGCACCCGTGCTCCCAGACAATGAACTTCAGCAACAATGTTCGTCCCGACTTTCGCAACGCCAAGGCCCTCGACAAATTGAAGCCTCGACTTGCGCACCTCAACCTCCATCACAACGAGGTCACCAGGACGAACAACACTTCGAAACTTTGCAGATTTAATCGCGGCGAGAAGAACATTCTGGTCCGGATAGAGAATCCTCTGATGAAATGCCAAGGTCTGAGCCAGGGCCTCGATTAAATAGACACCAGGAACAGTTGGATTGCCTGGAAAATGCCCAGCGAAAACCGGTGCCTCGGCAGCAAGACACATCTCGGAGACAACTTCTGTTTCAGAAACCGAGCATACCCGATCGATGAGGAGCAGAGGGTCTCGGTGTGGGAGAACACTGGATGGTGCTGGTATAGCCTGATTCAATGTGCTCCAGTCGATTGTCATCATATCCTCAAGTAGAGAGGCCACCGCTCACTCCGATTACCTGACCGGTCACGTAGGACGCGCCATCACCGATGAGAAAGCGTACCACAGATGCCACCTCTTCGGCACTTCCAGGACGGCCAAAAGGAATGCGCTCAACAATCTTCTCGCGGTCCAGGTCCGCAGTCATGTCCGTCTCGATAAAGCCAGGCGATACAGCGTTTACTGTAAGCCCCCGCGAGCCAACTTCCAGAGCGAGTGCCTTCGTCGCGCCAATAAGCCCCGCCTTCGCCGCCGCGTAATTCACCTGACCGGCGTTGCCCTTCTCCCCCACGAACGACACGATGGTCACGATGCGGCCATGTCGGGCCTTGAGCATACCCCGCAACAGGGGTCGCGTAAGAGCGTAGAACCCATTGAGATGCGCCTGCGTGACCTCTGTCCACGCTTTCTCTTTCATCGATACGAAGAGTCCGTCGCGTGTCATCCCGGCATTATGAACAAGGCCCGCGATTGGCCGGTTTAGGGCCAGGATTGCATCAGCGAACGCTGAAACAGAACCAGTGGAACCGAGCTCCATTTCAAATGCCCAAGCGTCGCGGCCAAGTTCGGTCACCGCATCTACAACCTCTTGAGCCTTGTCTCGATTGGCTCGGTAGCTGAGAGCTATATCGTAGCCATCGCGGGCGAGACCAATCGCGGTCGCACGACCGATACCGCGGCTCCCACCCGTTACAACTGCTAATCCTTTAGATTCCATGGAACCGATTTATCCCGAGCAACCACTCCCCGGTCAACGGGCAATGTCGCGATTATGCATCAGCTGAGCCACGCTCTCGAAAACAATCGGGGCAGCTCAGGATCAGTCGTCGCGAAAGAATTCAATAAGGTCCTCACGCGCAGCATCGGCATCGGCGCGTCCGAGCTCGATCAGTGCGGCAGCCAAACGGCCATCAAACATGAGGTAACTTAAGAGATCCGAGCCACCGAGCGCTTCCACATCCGAGATTGTTTCGAAGAGCATCCCGGCCATACCGCTGAGCTTGGACTTGAAGACATCCACAAACTCATTGGCCATCTGTCCCAAGTCCCTAGAAGGGCGAACCATCAAGGTATCAACGGGGCGGTAACGCATCCCCCGCATGCGTCGAGCGGTCTCACTCATCTGATCGAGAAAACTATCCCCAAAGGCAACTTCACCATCTTTGAGTAGTGTGTTGAACCCTTCAAGACGCTTAAGGTCATAGTCCAAACGGTCGAGCATGATACTATCGATCAGTTTACCTACCAGAAACATCGGACCCGGATATGGTTCTTGGTCGTCATCAACCAGCCGCGCACTGGCCACAGGTTCAGGGTCATCGGAACGCAGCCCCACGATCAAGACTTTATCGGCCCCAAGCCGCAACGCGGGTGAGAGAGGCGTATTTTGCCGCACCCCACCATCGCAATAGTAGGCGCCTTCGATTTCAATCGCCGGAAAGAGGAGCGGAATCGCGGCGGACGCCAGAGCGTGCTGAGCCCGGATATTTGTGGCACGAGCCAAGACCCGTGGGTCTCTCGACCAGTTAGGCAGCTCCTCGCCCTTTTGGTCGACGAATACGACGGTCTTGCCACTTTGAACGTGGGTTGCACTTAATGCGAGAGCATCGATGATCCCACTCCGGATATTGTAACGCATCTGCCCCCAAGGCAGATCACGAATTACAATCTCATTAAGACGCTCGGAGTTCAGAAAAAGTCCCCGAGTCTGAGGCTGCCGGTTAAAGAGCCTCCGAACATCCAACGGAAGTCGCATCACGTCGGTCGCCTTGATTTTAAGCATCTGCTCGAGGCGCATGTCGCGCCAGACATCGAGCATGCGCTCGATATCGTGTCCCGGAATATGGGCGGTGCCTGCCATATACGCAGCGTGAATCGAGCCGACCGATGTACCACAAAAGACTTTAATCGAGCCTGGTTTGACGAGATTGGGCGGAAGTTCACGGCAGATATAAGCCAAGACCCCGGCCTCATACGCACCACGTGCACCGCCGCCAGCGAGGACCATCGCTCGCTTGGGCACATCCACACCAGCTTCGGGGCCTTTTTTCTTTGCCGCTGCCGTGCCCTTCTTGGACGCTGCACTAGGGCGCTTTGATTTCTTAGCGGTCACGGGGGCCTCGCGGGGATTCTTATTGCCGTTTCGTGAGCATAGTCAGGAATGGCCCTCCTATGCAATGCGTCAAACGGCCTCGTCGACACCGGCCCGGAGGTCTGCCACCAGTCTAGCCACTGCCCTGCCTCCCTCAAACCCTTGATTTTCCTCAAGAACCTTGACGATTGCAGATCCAACGACAACACCGTCGGCCACCTCGGCAACCGCCCTCGCGCTCTCTCTATCCCGGACACCGAACCCGACGCAGGCCGGAACATCCGTCGCACTTTTCACCATTGAGACTATCTTCTCGACTCGATCGGTCTGACTCAACTTCGCACCCGTGACGCCCGTCATGGAGATGACATAGACAAAGCCGCTTGCCGACTTAGCGAGTACCTCGGTCCGGCTCGTACCGCTGGTGGGTGCCACCAGCGTGATCCAGTCCAAACCTTTCTCACGCGCGAGGCCTTTCAGTTCGTCCGCCTCTTCTGGAGGAAGGTCGACAACCAAGAGGCCATCGCCCCCCGCATCCGATACCCGCTCACAGCTCTCTTTGAGCCCGTGCCACATCAACGGGTTAACGTAACCAAAGAGGATAATCGGAACATCCGACTTAGCCCGAACACGCCGAACCACCTCGAGCGCCCCGTCAAACCCACCGCCGGCTTCCAGCGCCCTGTTCATCGCCCGCTGGATGACAGGCCCATCCGCGAGAGGATCGGAGAATGGCACACCGACCTCTAAGACGTCAGCACCCGCTTCGATGGCGGCAAGTGCAGCAGCCACCGAGTCCTCCAGATTTGGGTCGCCTGCAGTGAGGTAGACAACAAGTGCTTTCTTATTTTGAGATTTTAAAGAGTCAAATGTATTCTTAATTCGCGACATTCTAGGGTCTTTCTACTTTTATTCTCAGTGAGCTGAGCGGCCGTCGAGGAACCGTGCCAGTTCCGACATATCCTTATCTCCCCGGCCAGAGAGTCCAACGACGATTGATTTCCCTGGGTTGTCTTTTGCCCAATCAAAGGCTGCGGCGACCGCATGTGCAGTCTCGAGAGCACAAAGAATCCCCTCGGTCTGAGCCAATTCATGAAGCGCATCCACCGCGGCGTCATCATCCACACCGACGTAATGGGCGCGGCCGGTAGATTGCAACCAGCAATGTTCAGGGCCAACCGCAGGATAATCTAGCCCAGCTGCGACCGAGTGAGGTGGAGCGACTTGACCACCATTGGTTTGGAGAAGAAGAGTTTTCGCACCATGCAAGATGCCTAATCCACCCTTACTCAAGGAAGCAGAGTGTTGAGTCGTATCCAAACCACAACCAGCTGCCTCGGCACCTAGTAGCTCAACGGTCTCATCCTCAACGAACGCATGAAAGAGGCCGATAGCGTTCGACCCGCCACCGACGCAGGCGGTGACTGCATCCGGAAGCTTACCGGTACGCTCGAGCATCTGTGTGCGCGTCTCCTCGCCAATGATCGATTGAAGGTCACGCACCATCATCGGGTATGGATGAGGACCCGCCGCAGACCCGACTAAATAGTAAGTTGAGTCGACATTGGTAACCCAGTCGCGCATCGCCTCGTTCATGGCATCCTTGAGCGTGCTGGTACCACTTGTGACCGATACTACTTCGGCTCCAAGCAGTTTCATGCGTTGCACGTTCAGTGCCTGACGACGAATATCTTCCGCCCCCATATAAATGACACATTCGAATCCGAAGATGGCACATGCGGTCGCCGTAGCCACACCATGCTGACCCGCACCCGTCTCAGCGATAACCCGTCTTTTCCCCATCCGTTGACACAGAAGTGCCTGGCCGAGTGTTTGATTAATCTTATGCGCTCCAGTGTGATTCAGGTCTTCCCGCTTAAGGTAGATGTCTGCCCCGTATTTTTCCGAAAGCCGCTTCGCGTGGGTCAGCATACTCGGTCGCCCGACCAGGTCGTTCAAGAGCTTGAGATAAGCATCACTGAATTCCTTATCGGCTCTGGCCTGCTCATACGCCTCTTCCAGTTCAAGTAACGCCGGCATCAGAATCTCGGGGACATAGCGCCCACCGAACTCACCAAAACGTCCACGCCCATCGGGTCGATTCTCAAATACCTCAAACATTTCTCTCACTCCTTACCAGACCGTTGGTGCGTCCATCAGGACGTCTTTCTTATGGCTTGCAGCGCCGCCTGTGCGGCCGAACAAAATGAAACAATCAGCCGATGCGATTTTTCACCTCGAACCTGTTCGACGCCGGACGCAACATCAACGCCCACTGGCCTAACCCGTTCAACTTGCTGCGTCACATTGTCTGGGTCAAGCCCACCTGCGAGCACACATCTGCGCGCCGCACAGAGCTCTCGAGCTAACTCGGTTGGAGCCAGTCGACCCGTTCCGCCGTGAACCTTTTCGTCTTTCGCGTCGATTAACAAAAACGGATCGGCCAAATCCCTCGCCGACCGAAGATCCTGCGCATCCTTGAGTCCACGCGCGCTAAAAAACGGTGTTTTCAGGTCGTTCAGATCAGGAGTCTGAAGATCGCCGTGCAGCTGAAACCAATCCGGGGCAATACGGTCTTCCCACATCAAGAGCTCAGCATTGGAGGGCTTCACCCCGAGGACAACCACGGAAATCCGTCCACGTGAAGCCGCCCTGAGTTCAATTGCACGCTCAACTGTGATGGCCCTTGGACTTGGCTCGTAAAGATTGAGTCCGATATGCGTGGCACCGGCATCGATACACGCTTCAACATCATCCAATGTCTTTAAGCCACAGACCTTGATCCATGGCATCGATGAACTCGGCAACTCACGCATTGGCAAAAGTCCGAATGACTTCTTCGGCCGCATCGGTCGACGACGGATGGCTCCCGACCAAAAATGCACCAAAGCCCCCATCGTAAAGAGCCCGAATCCGCTCAGGTGCCTCGATACCACTCTCCGCAACACAGACCCGTCCATCCGGTATCTTGGGCCTCAATCGAAGGGCGTGATCTGGCTTCATCTCAAGCGTTCGCAAATCTCGATGATTAATGCCGAGTACAACGCGAGCATCGCAAGCCAATGCAGCCTCGAGCTCAGCGTCGTGGTGGACCTCCAGCAGCACATCCAGACCGATCTCTAGAGCCAAGTCCGAGAGTTCCATCAAACTGGACGGGTCCAGGCAACGGGCCATCAAGAGAACCGCATCCGCTCCAAGCCAGCGCGACTCAAGGACCTGCCAAGGGTCAATGATAAAATCTTTCCTGAGCCGCGGGAGTCCTGTCGCATCACCGATGGTGGCGAGTAGCTCGTTGCACCCCCAAAAAAACCGTGTATCGGTCAAAACCGAGAGAGCCTTTGCCCCGCCCCGCTCGTAGGCGCAAGCGAGGTTCTCAGGCGAAAAAGCAGCAGGCTTCACATCGGGACGCAGTACCCCTTTCGAAGGGGAGGCACGCTTAACCTCAGCGATAATAGCCGGGCCATCAGACGTCTCTAGCGCTTGTTTGAAGCCTCGGGTTGGCGGTAGGTGCTGAACGCGTTCCTTGAGGTAGGTAACCGGCAACCGAGCCTTTGAATGCTCCACGTCGACCCTTTTGACAGCAACGATATGATCTAGAACCCCTGGTTCGGGCGCAGGATGTAGCGATGACATGATTGCAGCATGCTGATTTGCTCTGAAAACATCAACCCCCAGACCAGACTGCGCTCTGACTTTACACACGAAGCCTCGGAGTTTATGAAGCCTCCTCGTCCATAAGCGGAAAGTAAGGAAATTATGCTCGAAATCGTCTCCAATGGATTCAAGGCCGCCAAAGCAGCTCTCACCGGCAAGGCCGTACTGACCGAGGAAAATATCAGCGATGCCGTCCGACAAATTCGGATGTCACTCCTCGAAGCTGACGTTGAGGTCGGCGTTGTCCGCAATTTTATCAAGCGGGTAAAAGAACGCGCACTCGGCGAGGTCGTCGCCCTCGAAGCAAAGAGCAAAGCCCGTAAGGTTGCTTCCACGCCTGGAGAGCATTTCACGCTGATCTGCCTTCAAGAGCTTGAGAAGCTGATGGGTGAAACCGAAACAACACCGATTGTTTACCGGCGGCCCTACAGCATCATTATGATGGTCGGTCTCCAAGGAACGGGTAAGACAACCACGACAGGGAAGCTGGCAAAGTATCTATTGGCTCAAAAGCGTAAGCCCCTCCTTGTCGCTGCCGACATCTATCGACCCGCCGCGGTCCAGCAATTAAAGGTTCTCGGCGAACGGCTCGGCGTGGCAGTGTATGCGAAGGAAGGCGTCCCCCCTCCTCAACTCTGCCAAGATGCGCTCCGCGAAGCTAAGAAGAAAAAGTGCGATGTCGTCATCTTCGATACCGCCGGCCGTCTAGCCATTGATGAAGCAATGATGGACGAGCTTGACGAAATCAAGAAGCGCACCAAGCCCGACAACGTCTTCCTCGTATGCGATGCCATGGCTGGTCAGGATACCGTCCGCACCGCGAGCGAATTCAATCGCCGTCTAGACATCACCGGCTTTATCATGACGAAGCTCGATGGTGATGCCCGTGGCGGTGCGGCCCTCTCGATTCGAGAAGTCACCGGTAAGCCGATCAAGTTCCTTGGTATGGGCGAAGACCTCGAGAAGCTCGAAGAGTTCCGCTCAGAGGGACTTGCATCTCGAATCCTAGGAATGGGCGACGTCGTCGGTCTGATGAAGGACTTCGAAGATGTCATGGACGAGAAGCAAGCCGAACAAGACACCAAGAAGCTCTTGCGCGGTGAATTTACCCTCGATGACTTCCTCAGTCAGATAAAGATGATGCAGCAAGTGGGAAGTCTTTCGGAGATCTACGAGAAATTCCCAATCTTCGGTGACCAATTGCCCGACGGTGCATCGATTGACGACTCCATGTTCAAAGTCATGGAATCAATGATTCAATCTATGACGCCAGCTGAGCGAAACAAGCCACAGATCATCGACGAGTCTAGAGCGTCTCGAATCGCATTGGGTTCTGGTCGCAAAAAGGAACAAGTTCTCGATCTGGTACAGCGCTTTAGCATGATGCACCAACTCATGGCCGGTATCGCATCGCAGCCAGGGCTCCTCGGTAATCTACCAGGTCTTAAGCAGCTCAATCAGCTCCGTAAGCTCAAAGGGATGGGTAAGAACGGCCTCCAAGACCTCCTTGGTGGAATGCCGGGGATGGGCGGTGGCGGTGGCATGCCAGGGCTACCAGGCATGCCAGGCGGTGGTATGCCGGGGCTGCCAGGCATGCCGGCTGGCGGAGGAACGCCCGCTGGTATGCCAGGGATGCCAGGGATGCCAGGGATGGGCGCAGGTGGTATGCCTAACCTCAGCCCGCAACAGATTGCCGCAATGCGCGCTCAAATGGGCATGGGAGCTCCGCAGAAGCCACAGAAAACCGCAGCGAGTAAAGCTAAGGCCAAGACGAAACGAAAGGCATCTCGAAAAGCCCGAAAAAAGGGCCGCAAATAGTACGAAACAAAAAAGGGCGTCCATTGGACGCCCTTTTTATTTCGGATAGTTTGACGGGTTAAGCACTCTTCTTACGCGCTCGCTTCTTAACAGGGGCCACCGGCTCGTCCTCTTTTAAGAATTTCGCTTCCGGCAGCTCATAGATGATTCCACGACCGGCGGACGCTTTCGTGAGAACAGATTTGCCGTCTTTCGGCACAACCGCCAAGACACGGCCTTTCGCGACCGTTTCACCCCGCTGGTTATCTGCCCAGACGTCCATATCGACGCAATACTCACCGTCCTCTTTACGTGTCTCAACGACCACGCCCCGGCATGTCAGAACATCGCCCGGCCAGAGTAACCGGGTAATACGAAGCCCAAAGCGTCGCAAAGAAGCGCCTTCTAAAGAAGCTTGAACAACACGCCCGAGATACGCCATAACGAGGGTTCCGGGCGCAAAGACGGAAGCCTTGCCTGCCGCTTTGGCTACCTTGTCGTCCAAGTGGACAGCACCGAAATCATCAACTGCGCCAGCATAACGCGCGAGGCCGACGCGATTGAGCGCCGGAATACTGATAGATTCTAGAGGCGTTCCAGCCTCTGCTGATTCAAAGTCTAACTTCATACTCTCGGCTCCTAGCCTATCGCTCTAGCTCGACGAGGACACGACGCCCCTTGAAAACTGGGCGCGAGCGTTTATCGCCACCACGCGTCTCAATCACGATATAAATTCAGCGGCCATTCGGTAGTTCTTTATCGTAGGCATTCACCACCGAATGCACGACCTGAATTTCATCGCCCGCGAAAATGGGCTTGAAGAATTCATACTCTTCTTCTTGGTGCATGAGCGCGTGCGGATTAAGGCCGAGAAGCTTGTAGAAATCATCAAATCCATGAAGTGCCGATGGAAAGGTCGGTGGCGCAACGAGGTTGTCGTATCCCGCCGAAGCGGCTGCTTCGACATCGTAATGAATAGGATTGGACTCGCCAATCGCTTTGGCAAATCGCCGGATCTGCCCACGCTCGATTTCAAAGCCGATCGTATCACTCGTCTTACCGATCATCTTCTTCAACATTGCTGAAGTAGCCATTTAATCTCGATTCCTTGATCCGCCGCATGCGCCGCTCTCGTCCGACTTCAAGCCGGTCATAGAGCGCAAACAGCAATTAAATGCCCGCACTATGCGGTGCGAGCCCAAAACGTGGAAGGAAAGCTATCACTATTCAACAAAAACACCAATAAAATGATGGACAGCTCAAATTTCAACCGCATTATCCGTACAAAATTGGGCGGTAACTATCAGGTTCCTCAAGAACTTTGCCCGCCCCTCGAACAACCGCAAGAAGTGGTTCGTCGGCGACAAAGACCGGAATCCCAATTTCTTGGCGAATCATCTCATCGAGTCCACGAAGGTTTGCACCACCACCCGCTAAGACCAGTCCCCGCTCCGAGATATCGCCAGCAAGCTCAGGTGGTGTTTTCTCAAGTGTTGCCTTCACTGCATCAAGAATTGAGCGAGCGCAATCTGCCAGCGCCTCTCTGACATCACCTGAAGTGAGTTCGATCGATCGCGGCACGCCTGTGATCAAGTCTCGGCCCTTCATATCCATAATGGGCTCTTCTTGGTCCGGCGGCGGAGG
>JAYYQC010000461.1:0-11973 GCA_036128675.1 Myxococcota bacterium
CCAGACGCTCCCTAAGCGAATCTTGATCTGCTCAGCTGTTCGCTCGCCAATCATCATGTTGTGGTGGCGTCTCACGAAGTTGATAATCGCCTCATCCAGCTTGTCACCAGCCACCTTGAGGCAGACATTCGTCACCATACCCGACATGGATACAACCGCGACATCAGTTGTACCACCGCCAATATCGACAATCATATTGCCGCGCGCTTCACGAACAGGAAGCCCTGCACCGATGGCAGCCGCGATAGGCTGCTCAATCAGCCACACTTCGCGAACGCCTGCGTTTTCCGCTGCTTCACGTACGGCTTTTCGTTCAACATTCGTAATCCCCGCAGGTACAGAGATGACGAGACGAGACCGTACGAAATGACGTCGATTGTGAATCTTCGAAATGAAGTACTTCAGCATTGCCTCGGTGACTGTGAAGTCAGCAATGACACCGTCGCGCATAGGTCGAATAGCGACGATATTACCAGGCGTCTTTCCGAGCATCTGCTTTGCTGCCTGACCTACCGCCAAGACTTTACTACTGTTGTCGCGGTTCTTACTGATTGCAACAACGGAGGGTTCGTTCACAACGATCCCCTGATTTCGAACGTAGACCAGCGTATTGGCTGTACCGAGGTCAATCGCCAAGTCCGTTGAAAAGAGTCCAAAGAGTGAATCAAACATTGTTCATATGTCTCTTTCTAGTATCAGCCTGGGTCACCTAAAGTTCCCCCCACTCTATACGTCGCGTGCCGCATCGCATAAAGTCCCAACCAACTACAGATTTCAACGGATTAGGACAACCCATGATATTTCGTTCAATCGTGATCCTTTGTGCGCTAAGTGCATGTGCGGCTGGATCAGATTCCGTCGCTCAAACCACACCCGAGGTAACGCCAAAAGCACCCGAGGTAACGAATCCCCCGCAACAAAAGGTCGCGGATCCGCAGAAAGACCTCAAGCGTGCCAACAGTTTGATCAAGCTGGGACAGACGAAGAACGCACTGAAGCTTCTCGCGAAATGGGAAGCGTCGGAAGATGCTCCCCCTGAGATACTCTACACCTTAGGTCGACTTCGAGCGGGGGCCAATCAACTCCTACCGGCGACGGCTCTCTACGAGCGTGCGATCAAGACATCACCGAAGCGGTCCTGGCGCATCGAGCTAGCTGCGATCTACGACTTCGCTGGTAAGACAGACGAAGCCATTCGTCTCTATCGGGCACTTCTCATCGAAGAGGATGATGCAGACCTGCGCCGCGAGCTAGGCTTGACCCTTCTCATCGCCAAGCGTCCCACAGATGCCGTCGTGGAGCTTGAAAAGTCACTCGAGGCCAAAGCCAATCTTGGGACGCGCGCCGAGCTGGCGCTGGCTCTATGCCAATCTCAAGAATACACCCGCGCCGACGAAACCCTCAGAGAGACCCACCAAGCCGAAGACGGCATGCTCTACGAGCCCGCAGCGCTTGGTGAAGTTCTTCGGTGTTTGGGGGACCCGACGGCGGCGCTTGACTTAGTAAAGGCGATTAAGGCGCGCATCGACCCGGCACTCTATCAGCGACTGGTCGAGGCCCTGAGTAAGCAAGCGCACCTCAGTCAAGGCAGTTAAACGCTGAGCTTTTCCTGCAGATAGGCATCAAGCTTATCAATCGCGACACGCTCTTGGGCCATTGTATCTCTATCACGCACCGTAACAGCTTGGTCGTTTAGCGTCTCTCCATCAACCGTTACACAGAATGGCGTACCCGCCTCATCGTGGCGGCGATAACGCTTACCAATTGCGTGCTGCTCATCGTAGCTTGCATTCATACCTTTACTCAGAAGCGAATCGACAATCTTGCGAGCAACCTCTGGCATCCCATCCTTCTTCACGAGTGGCAGGACGGCCGCCTTGATTGGTGCCAAACGCGGATGAAGCCCCAAGACAACACGGGTTGTTTCGTTGCCCTTTGCGTCTGTTACTGTCTCTTCTCGGTAGGCATCCACGAGATAGACCAATACGCCCCGGGTCGCACCGGCGGCGGGTTCAATTACGTATGGTGTGTATCGCCAGCCATTCTTACCCGTCTCCGGATCTTGCTTCTGAGGGTCAAAGTAGCTCAGCTTCGCTCCGGAATGCTCCATGTGCTTCTTCAGATCATAATCGGTACGGCTCGCAATGCCTTCAAGCTCATCCCAACCCCACGGATAATCGTATTCAACGTCGTAGCAGCAGTCAGCGTAGTGCGCGAGCTCGTCCGCCTCGTGTTCACGGGTTCGGAAACGCTCAGGATGATTGGCGAAGCTCTGCCACCATGCCAGACGTCTTGCACGCCAATACTCGAGCCACTCCGCCTGAGTTCCCGGCTCAACAAAGAACTCCATCTCCATTTGCTCGAACTCACACGAGCGGAAGATGAAGTGTTCGGTCGTAATCTCATTTCGGAAGCTCTTACCCATCTGGGCGATACCGAAGGGAACCTTCATCGACATCGATTGTTGAACGTTCGCAAACTGAACGAACATCGCCTGAGCGGTCTCCGGACGAAGGTACACTGCACTCTCTTTGATCAATCCATCAATGGCCGCCGTCAGCTCACGCCCCTTTAGCTCCGGGTGTGCCTCGATGAACGACGAGATTTGCCCAATCGTATCTACCGCGCCGAGCTGAGTGCGAAACATAAGGTTGAACTGCCGCTCGTCACTCAAGAATGGAGAACCAATCAGCGGCGAAACATAACCGCGGTATGGAAAGGTCTTAGTAGCCTCGTCATTTCCAGATTCGAACCAACCAAAGGTAGAATCATCGATGATTTTTAGTCCGTGAAGTTCGGTTCCCTTACGCTCGAGTGTCACCTCAAAGCGCTCCGCAATTTGAGCATGATATGCCTTCGCGAGACCCTTATCAGGACAGCGAATAATTACGGGTTCCCCTGAACTTGGGCGAGGTGCCTTATCAGCGCGAAAGCGCTCCTTAGATACGAGACAGTCTACCAATGGGTCAGAAAAGCCCGACAAATGTCCAGATGCTTGCCAGACCTTTGGGTGCATAACGATCGAGGCATCCAAACCGACAACATCTTCGCGCTCGTGCACCATCGAACGCCACCACTCATTCATTATATTTCGTTTGAGTTCAGCACCTAAAGGGCCGTAATCGTAAGCACTTTTTAAGCCGCCGTAGATTTCACTGGATTGAAAAACAAAGCCACGCCGCTTTGCGAGACTGACAACCTTCTGCATTGTGTCTGCTGATTTTTCCTTAGCCATCGAATCTTACCTCCATGGAACCCCTGTATATCTGGGGTTTCCTGCCGCCTTTGGGGCCTCTAAAACCGCCGATCTAACCTGCGTTTCGTGAGAAGGCCATAAGGCAAAGTGACCATGGTTGCCACCCCTTTTGTTATCTTGTGTTGAAGTTCGGTGACGACCAGGTGTAAAGTCAAAGGTCGGCACGCGATCAGGCTTGCGTACCTCGAACGCGATACCGTATAGAGCCGGGTCCCAAGGGGGGATTAAAAAAAGGAGAGGACAATGACCAAGGCTGAACTAGAAGAGTTCAAAAAGCTGCTCGAGAGTGAGCGCGAACTGGTCATCAAGAAGGCCAGCCGTACTTTAGCCGAGGAGGCCCAACTCGACGTGGCAGACCTGCCAGACGAGATTGACCAAGCTTCTGCGGAGTACAATCAATCTTTCACCTTTCGCCTTCGCGACCGTGAGAAATATTATCTCTCGAAAATCGAAAAGGCGCTGGTGAAGTTGCGCGAAGGCACTTTTGGCATTTGTGAAGAATGCGAAGAGCCTATCTCGCTTCGCCGAATGCAAGCTCGGCCAGTGACCACTCTCTGCATTCGCTGCAAAGAGGAGCAGGAAATGGAAGAGCGGTCGTACGCATAGCGTAAAGCCAGCTTTTCGAGCTTGATTGAAATTCTGTGGTTAGAACAACGGGTCCCTTTGCGGACCCGTTTTTTTATTCGATATTCGCAACCTGCTCTTTGAACTGCTCCAAGAGCGTCTTCATCTCGATTACCGCTTTCGAAATCGGAAAATACTGAGATTTCGAACCGGTCGTATTAATCTCGCGACCCATCTCTTGCGCCATGAACTCGAGCTTTCGCCCTCGCGGCCCCTCTCCCTCTCGGATAATTTTAAGAGCCTCCGAAAAGTGTAGTTTCAAACGGTCGAGTTCCTCCCGGATATCGACTCGGTCCACGTGCAAGGCGATCTCACGCGATAATAAGAGTGGATCAGCGGCACCAACGGCACCGTCCCGTTCGCTTAACTCATCCAAGCGACTTTTTAACTTCTCTTCCGCCTCACGTCGGTGGTCGACATAATGTTGCTCAATGCCCAGGCGCTCTGCGTGCAACTTCTTCAACATTTCCACGAGGACCTCTTCTACCGCAGCCCCTTCACGTATCCTCGCTTGCTTGAGATCTAGGATTGCGGCCTCAACCCCCTTCAATAAGTGGCTTTCTTCCTCATCCGTAAGCGCTTGCCGTTGGTTCTCCTCAACCACGCCTGGAACAAGACATAGAGGCTGATTGTTCAATCCTCTGGCTGAAAACGCCCGCATCAATGCTTCTAAACGCTCGTGGTTAACTTGAATTGCCGAACTCTCACTGCGTTCGAAGCTTAAATTGAAATAAATGGTTCCACGACGAAAAGCTGCTTTTACCGCCGCCTCAAGAGCCGGCTCTAGATAAGATAGCCAAGACGGGCAACGAAGGGTCAACTTAAGCTGCTTGTTGTTCACGGACTTAAGCTCAACAGCTAAGCTCGCTTCCCCAATCGCTCTTTCCTCTCGGCCAAAACCGGTCATACTTTGTAGTGTCATTTTGAGTCACCCTCTTTAGTGTTTACCATTGCGAGTGGGCCATCTGGCCTATTCAGCACATCGAGCCGCGTCGCCACGGCGTCGCATTGGCTTTCATCGTCTTGCGTAATCTGTGCTCGAAGCGCGTCGGTATGCGAGAGCCATGCCTCTTTCAACGCAGAGGGAACATCAAATTCATTGAGGGTCTCCTGAAGGATCTTCTTGCGTCGGTCGAAGTGGCCACCTTTAATTGGGTGCTGTGTATGTGCCTGCTTTAAAGGACGCCCGGTGTAAGCAATAGAATGCCCCATCCAAGCGGCGGCGAACTCCAGCTCCCGCTGCTTCAAACGCTCCTTAGGGATGCTATTAAAGAAAAATCCTATCATCGGGTCCTCGACGACCCGCTCAACAAATGCGTCGATAATCGAACGCAGCTCTTCCATTGGCAGTAGTTCCCCGTTCATATACGCTCCAAAGTGATGACCATCCATCGTTGCCAAGATTTACTCAGGAACTCAAGTCTACTCGTGCTTGCTCTTACCTTAACGGGTTGTACACCATCGCCCGGCGACGTTAACCAAGACGCCGAGCTCCCAACTTGGTCATTTCAAGAGGTCAGGTGGCATCAGACTGAAGGTAAGCTTCGTTATGAATTCAATGCGGAGACACTCAAGCATTATTCAAAACGTACCGAAGCGACCCGCCTCGCCTTTTCGTACACCGCACCGCGACTGAGTGTTCATGGCACCGCTCAAAGAGCAATATTCTCTCCAAACGATGAGACTGTAGACATGGCCGAGCTTCGACTTAACTCAAGAGGGATAGGACAGCTGGAATCTGCAGAGGGAACGCTTCGAATCCGTGAGAAGGAAATAGACCTCATGACCGTGGTAAGTACCCTTGAGAATCCAACCCTACGCCTGGTTACCTCCTCGGCGAAGCTTTGCTTCGAAAGCAGCAAAGAGCTTTACCTCGAGACAAGTGCGGTAGAGGGTACCGTTATCCTTCCATCAGAGACACCCTAAAGGTCTTCTCTCTGCACCAGGATTCCATCAACTTTGAGTCCTTTTCCTTCTAGCTGCACCCTCAGGCGCCCAACCTCGGCCTTTAGGAGTCGTTCGGTGTTGATATCTTTGGCCAAAAAGACTGCGGCGATGCCACCATTGCGTTTGTGAAGCCGGCAGGTGATATCGCCGAGCTGTGCGTCTTCGAGACTAAACTCAAGACTCTGCTCGCCATCGACCTCACGAATCTCCAGAGAAGGCTCTTGAGCTGATTCCGGCCGAGTTGGATTTGACGACGCCCCCGCACGCACGCCCTGACGAACAAAAGCCAAGGCCCCCGCTAGCTTGCCTAGAGGATCTGAGGCGCTCTCAGGAGGTAACTCGCCCTCCAGCCCCCGCGTCAAAAAGGCGCGCCACTTTGGATAATCCTTAGAGTCTCCGCGTTCGTTCGATTCCATACAGGTCTCCAATCTCTAATGCTTGACATGCGGCGCCTCTCTAAGGCATACCGGTGACCCTGCTAGTTTAGCCGCAGGTGGCGCGGTACCCAAGTGGCTTAAGGGGACGGTCTGCAAAACCGTTATTCACCGGTTCGAATCCGGTCCGCGCCTCCATCTTTCCCCTGCCAATTCTCATTCGCAACACAACAACCTGGTACCACTGCGTCCACGTTTCCTGAACGCCGCCTATTTCTCTGTCCAAAAACGAAAAAAGCCGCGTCGATGCGGACGCGGCTTTTAAGATTTAACTCAGCAAGGTCTCTTTAGAATGCTTCGTCGAATACGACGTCACCTTCAACACCCACTTGGTAAGCGCTTACGCGACGCTCAAAGAAGTTTGTAACTTCTTGGACGTCTTGCAATTCCATGAAGCCGAACGGATTCTTGGTGTTAAAACGCTTCTGGTAGCCTAGATTCACCAGGCGCTGATCCGCGATGTATTCGAGATACTCGCGCATTTGGACCACTGAAAGACCACTTACACCTTCTTGAAGGATATCCTCGGCGAACTGCATTTCGCAGTCGATTGCCTCGGTTAGCATCTCAACAACATCATTTTCCAGGTCCTCGTCAAAAAGCTCGGGCTGCTCTTGTCGAACAGTATCCACAACTTCAAATGCGAATCGCATATGACAACTTTCATCACGGAAGACCCAGTTGGTGCCGGATGCGAGACCGTGAAGAAGTCCCTTCGAACGAAGGAAGTAAACATAAGCAAACGATGCGAAGAAGAAGAGACCTTCGACACATGAAGCGAAGCAAATCAGATTCATGAGAAACTGACGGCGTTGTTCATGTGTGTGTAGCTCATCAAGTTCGTCTACATTGTCCATCCACTTGAAGCAGAACTCTGCTTTCTTGCGGATCGACGGAATGTTGTGAATCGCTGCGAAAGCAGCCTCACGCTCTTTCATGTCCGGGATATATGTATCCAGGAGTGTCAGATAGAACTGAACATGCAGTGCTTCTTCATAAAGCTGACGCGAAAGATACATCCGCGCTTCAGGAGCATTGATATGTTTGTACAGATTCAAAACGAGATTGTTCGCAACAATCGAGTCACCTGTAGCGAAGAAAGCAACAAGACGACGAATCAAGTGCTGTTCCGCTGAGGAGAGCTTGTTATGAAGGTCTGCCACGTCGGTCGAGAAGTCTACTTCTTCAACCGTCCAGGTATTTTTAATTGCATCCCGATACATTTCGTAGAACTCGGGATATTTCATTGGTCGCAACGTTAAGTTGAGTCCTGGTTCTAAAATCATGATGATTCCCCCTTCCTAATTACAATGATGCGCATCACTGACAAGCTTCGCAAATTTCTGGATTCTCTAAAGAGCAGGCTACGGCCTCTCCATCGGAATATTTTTTGGTGTCTACGGTCGTTTTTGCGATCGACGTCGCGGGACGAGAACGTAGGTAGTAAGTGGTCTTAAGGCCACGCTTCCACGCATAGAGATACATGGAAGACAGACGACCGATGGTTGGTGTTGCCATAAAGAGATTTAAGCTCTGGCTTTGGTCAATATACGGCGACCGGTCTGCAGCCATATCGATAAGAGCCCGTTGTGGCAGCTCCCATACAGTTCTGAAGACCTTACGAACATCTTCAGGGATTTCCTCAATCGTCTGAACCGAACCATCCGCGATTTTAATCTTGTCGCGCATATCCTGTGACCAAAGCCCCAATGCCTTGAGACGTTCAATGAGGTAACGATTTACCTGGAGGAAGTCACCAGACAGAGTCTCACGCTTAAATAAGTTTGAGACTTGAGGCTCGATGCACTCATACACCCCGGTGATGGTCGCAATCGTCGCGGTCGGTGCAATCGCAACAAGCAGAGAGTTTCGAAGCCCGTGCTTCATAATGCGCTCACGAAGTGCTTCCCAGCGCTCACCCTCACTTGGAGTAACACCCCAAGTATCGAAAGAAAGGACGCCTTTAGCGGCCTTGGTCTTCGAGAAATTATTGTGCGGCCCGAATTCTTGCGCCATCGCGCACGAAGTATCGAGAGCCGCATAAAGAATTTCTTCCTGAATACGGGTCGAAATCTCACGCGCTTCGTCACTATCAAATGGCAGGTTCATCAGGAAGAAGACATCCTGAAGTCCCATCAGGCCAAGTCCGACCGGACGCCATTCGTTGTTTGACGCTTCAGCTTCAGGGGTCGGGTAGAAGTTGATGTCAACAACGCGGTCAAGGTACTTCACTGCAACACGTACGGTTTCCTGAATCGCTTCGTAATCCATCTGCCCGTCTTTGACGAAATGCGAGAGGTTTACCGACCCGAGGTTACAAACCGCAGTTTCACCCTGTGAAGTCACCTCAATAATTTCGGTGCAGAGGTTTGATGAGTGAACGACGTGGCCATCTTCACCCGTCTGGTTGCTCTTCATGTTGCAGCTGTCTTTGAAGGTCATCCAACCATTACCGGTCTGAGCCAAGGTTCGCATCATACGTGCATAAAGCTCGCGAGCCTTCACTTGCTTCATGTAGCGTTTTTCTTCCTCGGCCTTCTCGTAGAGAGCTTTAAACTCTTCACCGTATGTATCGATAAGCTCAGGCATCGCTTTCGGGTCGAAGAGTGACCACATCGCGTCCGCCTCAACGCGCTCCATGAAGAGATCCGGAATCCAGTTCGCTAAATTCAAGTTGTGGGTTCGACGTGCATCGTCCCCGGCGTTGTCGCGAAGCTCGAGAAACGACTCGATATCAGCGTGCCAAGTTTCGAGGTACACGCAGCAGGCACCCTTACGTCGTCCGCCCTGGTTCACTGCAGCAACCGATGCATCAAGTGTATTGAGGAACGGAACGATACCGGACGACTTGCCATTTGTGCCCTTGATCAAAGAGCCTTGGCTTCGAACGCGGTGATACGCGAGACCGATACCACCGGCGTGCTTCGAGAGACGCGCGATGTCGGCGTAGCGCTTGTAGATGCCTTCGAGGTCGTCCTCTGGAGAATCCAAGAGGTAACAAGACGACATCTGTGGGTGTAAAGTCCCCGAGTTAAAGAGTGTTGGTGAGCTAGGCATGTAACGCATGCTCGAGATGATGTCGTAGAACTCGATCGCTTCGCTCGCGCTCTTGGCCAAGCCGCATGCGACGCGCATGAAGAAGTACTGAGGGCTTTCAATGACCTCGCGACTCTCCGGGTGCTTGAGAAGATAACGGTCATACACTGTGCGTAGACCGAAGTATTGGAAAAGCTCGTTACGCTCGTGTCGCATCGCATCGTTGAGTTTCCGCGAGTTGCCCGTAACAAACTCGAAGGTATTCGATGAGATGAGACCAAGCTCGTAACCCGAGCGGATCGACTGCGAAAAGGAGTAAATCTCTTGGTTCTGTACTTCTTTGTCGATGTAAGTGCCGAGCAGTCGAGCTGCCAGGAACGAGTACTGCGGCTCTTCTGCCATCAGTGACGCGGCGGTCTGAATCGAGAGCTCATCGAGCTCACTGGTAGATGCTCCGTCGTAGAGACCACTGATGGTGCGGGTCGCAACGCGAATTGGGTCGATGTCGTTTAGCCCGTTTGCGCATCGCGAGACGGCCCGAACGATTTTGTTGAGGTCGACGTTCTCTAGCTCGCCGCTACGCTTACGCACCTGCATACGTATACCGCCATCAGCATCGTTCTCCTTTGACGCTGGGGGTGTGGTCTGTGCCTCCGCCTCTGCGTCAGCTTGTACAGCTGCTGCGTCAGGAGTGGCGGGAGTGGGATGATTACGGGTTTCAAATCGCATGTCCGAGCCTCAAAAAAAGTAGAAAAAACAGTCCATTGGGCCGACACAGGACGACCCTACTACAACAATACCAAACACCACCGACAATTTTCGGTGATGCAACGGTCAAAGAATTTCAAATGGGGAGCGACCTAGATAAAGGCTGCCCCATCCCCCTATCAGCTCTTTGCAGAGCCAATGACGCCCGAATCATCTCTGAAAGCAAAGGAAGCCGCGCAGCCTCGAGTCTTTGCGTTCCGACACAACCGGTCGACTCTCAATAAGTAGTCCACGCTGATAGAAACCGTCAACGTCGAAGCCCACTGCATCGACGCAAAAATGCAGATGCGTACTTCTTCGATCGACTTCAAAAAAAGAAATTTCATGGCCCCTGGACTTGATTAAGAAAATCTCAAGCTATCTCGGGACCTTTAGAGCGCTCACCTACAAATGCGTCAGGAGAACCCCTGCTTTACAACCCGCCAAACGCTTTGTAATATCCACGGATTTTGTCGATAAGCCGGGAATCCAGGTTTTCAGCCCAATTTTCTTCGTTTTGAAGACCCTCTTCCAACGCGGCTATCAACTCCTGAAGCTTGATGATAGCGCACGTCTTAAAGCCAAAGGTCTCGGATAACTCGCTCAGCGCACTCTTGTCGGTTCGGCCACGCTCTTGCCTATCGACGGAGACCAGAAGCCCAACAACCTCGACATGAGGGTAGTGCTTGAGCCGTTCCATCGTCTCATAAACGGACGTACCGGCAGTCGTCACGTCCTCGATAATCACAATCCGCTTGGGTTCTGCATTCTCATATTGGTCACCAACTAGAGAACCACCCTCTCCATGGTCTTTGGCTTCTTTGCGGTTGTACGTAAAGGTCACGTTGTGCTGATGCTTGGCTTCAAGGGTTAACGCGGTAGCCGCGGCCAGAGGAATTCCCTTGTACGCAGGACCGTAGAGGTTATCGAAATCCCGACCGAAAGCTTCGATCGCTGCATCTGCGTAAAACTCGCTTAAACGTCGGATGTGACTGCCACTGCGATATGCGCCCGTATTTACGAAATAAGGAGTTTGTCGCCCACTCTTGGTGGTGAAGTCTCCAAAGCGTAAAACGCCAACATCCAACATGAACCGGATGAAGTTTTTTGAACTCTCCAATTTCGACATAGATCCTCCCCGGCGGGTCCTACAGTAGAACCTGCCCTTTTGCAAATGAGGACGGCCGGACATCCTCCGGCCGTCACTTATGTAACTGGATTTGTTTCTTACTCTGAGAAAAGAGTCTTATTCTTCGCGGCGTCGACGAGCACCTGTGCAGGTGTAAAACGTGCGCCATAATCCTGCTCAAAGCGCTTCATATGATCGACCACTTTGTCTACCCCGACCTGGTCGCAGTACGAGAACGGACCACCTGTAAACGGCGGGAATCCAAGCCCGAAGATCGCGCCAATATCACCATCGCGAGGACTTCGAAGGATACCTTCCTGAAGACACAAAGCCGCCTCATTAACCATCTGAAGCCCAATACGTAGCTGAAGCTTTTCGATGTCAACGCCTTTGGAGTTCGGGGTAATGCCCAACGATTGATAGACTGTCTCGTCGATACCAGCCTTCTTTCCATTCTCATACAAATAGAAACCACGGCCATTCTTACGGCCCAATCGGTCATCATCGATAAGCGAAGTCATCGCCCCTGGTGCCTTTATCCGATCCCCAAACTCAGTCTGCATGATCTTGGCAACCTTCGCGCCTACATCAATCCCTACTTCATCTAGCAAAGTTATCGGGCCAACCGGAAAGCCCCAGTCCATCATCGCCTCATCGAGAGTATCAATGCTGATACCTTCCGAGAGCGCCCAAGCAGCCTCGTTCATGTAAGGCGCTAGAATCCGGGACGTGTAGAATCCGGTGCCATCGTTTACGACGATCACTGTCTTACCTTGAGCCTTACCGTACTCCACGCATGT
>JAYYQC010000462.1:0-10000 GCA_036128675.1 Myxococcota bacterium
TTCTCAGAGCGGTGAGCCCATCCATTCGAGGCATGACGATATCCATCACAACCAAGTCCGCTTTGGTATCACGCAGCAATGCGATGGCCTCAAGGCCATCTTTAGCGGTGCCTACAACTTTAACGCCGTTGATCCCGGACACTAGTTGCTTGAACTGAGCCAGGACCGATGGGCTATCATCCACCGCCACTACCTCAAGTGTAACTTCACTCGACATTAAGAACTCCCCAATTACGCAATGAACTTCGTAGAGTGCTGACTGAAAGTCTACTGGAAACTCGGAGTTCAAGTCCACGAGCAAAATCCTATTTGGCACAAACGACAGCGCCACACAGATCCTTACATTATTACCACAAAGCATCGGAATCCGAAACTTTTGGAGAGACAGAGGCCGCCTAACCGAACATTAAGCGGGAGCCAGCAGTTTTCCCTCATAAAAACACTCATTTATTTTGTACACATCTCAGCACTAAAATCATATACTGATATTTCAACTTTAGCCGGAGATTCTTCGATGTATTCGCGCGACACCCAAACCATCCATGGCGGCAGAGAAGATTTTGGAACCCTGGGAGTGCATGCAGCCCCCATAGATCTTTCCACAACTTATCCAATCAACGACTTGGAGGGCGAGCGGGATAACCTTCTCGCAATGGCTCATGGCGAGGCTCCGCGGGGTGGCTCAGTATACGCTCGCCTTCATAATCCCACTGTTGCTCGCTTCGAATCAGCCATGGCTCTGCTTGAGCGGGGCGATGATGCTGTCGCCTTCGCATCTGGAATGGCGACGCTCACCGCAATCCTACTTGCAGCCAAGGCTAAGGGCGGGCATGTCGTCGCGATACGTCCACTTTACGGCGGCTCTGACCACCTGTTGACATCAGAGCTACTTGGCCTTCCAGTCAGCTTCGTCGAGCCACATGAAGTCGCCTCAGCTTTGCGGCCCGATACCTCACTGATTGTGCTTGAGACAGTAGCCAATCCAACCTTGCGTCTCACCTCAGTTCGAGAGGTCGTTCGCCAAGCTGGAACGGTGCCTGTGTTGGTTGATTCGACCTTCGCGACTCCAATTCTTCAATCCCCCCTCGAGCTCGGTGCGACGATGGTCATGCACAGCGCTACTAAATACATCGGCGGACATGGTGACGCGATGGGGGGCATTGTAGCTGGGGCCGCGGACTGGATGAAAGATGTTCGAGCCATCCGTGCAGCCACTGGAGCGGTGCTCCATCCCCAAGCCGCGTATACATTACACCGCGGCTTACAGACGCTTGGGGCTCGGGTCCGAGTCGCACAAGCCAACGCAACGCAATTGGCATTCCAACTGCGCGACAATCCATTCATCGAGTCAGTTTACTTCCCAGGCTTTCGCGATTGTGACCCTGGACGCTTGGTTGGCGAAGAACTGCGGGGCCCAGGGGCCATGTTAGGATTCACTGTCCGAGGCGGTTTTACAGCTGCATCAGCGATCATGAAGTTCGTCCGGCTCTGCACTCCAGCGGTTAGCCTGGGCTCCACCGATACACTGATCCAGCACCCAGCGGCACTCACCCATGGCGTTGTAGCAGAAGATGTGAAGGAAGCCCTTGGGATCAGTCCAGGCTTTTTGAGAATCTCTGTGGGTCTAGAAGACCCACGAGACCTCATTGATGATTTAGAGCAAGCCCTCGAGAAGGCTCATCAAAATCAAGCTGCGTTGGATTCCGAATCTCGGGTTGCCTGATCAGCGAGTTCCGCAAGAATTCGCTCACCAGTCGTGTCGATGAGTCCGATCCAATACTGACATCTTGGAAGAGCGCGCTCGACGAAACGGTCGAATACTTCTGACCGCTCTGGAAACCTCTTTGCGTGGTCAAAGAGGATCTCCGCAATCGCCACATCGCAGAGGATTTGCGTGAACTTTTCCGCATGCAGAAGAGCCGGAGCGAAATCCTTTTTTACGTCCCATGACTTAAAGTGAGAAGCTAACTGCGGGATATCAGCGGCACTTAAGTCCTTAACCTTATACCCCAAGACTTTAGCCATCAGTTTAAGACGCCCCTGGTCAGCAATCGACTGTAGCTTTCCGAGACTACGCTCTTGACGGTCGGATGAGGTTACACTCGACCAGCGCGCTTTCGCGGCTTTACGCAGAGCCCGTGCTGGATCTTTCGCCATACCGAGAAGCTCATCCTTGGTAGCCATCAAAGATTGGATCTGACTTGTCCCCTCGTAGATAGGTAGTACGAGAGCGTCCCGTAGGAGCTTCTCTGCACCGTACTCTTTTGTATAGCCAGAGCCGCCATGAATCTGCATCGCACGCCGACTCATATCGACCGCCTTCTCCGCGCCGTAATACTTCAACAACGGAGTGAGACGACGGGCTTTGCGCTTGTACTTTCGCATAATCGTCTCGTACTCTTTGCGCTCTTGCTCATTCCGATAAGACTTCGTCATCAAATGCGTCTCGGCACGCTGTGCCAGCTCATTGTATTCAGTTGCGGTAATCGTAAGAGCTCTAATCGCTTGAACGTCGGTCTTCATTTCATCGAGATAATCGGCAATCATCTCATGCTTATCGATAGTTTTACCCATCGAGACCCGCTCAGCGGCATAATCACGCGACATACGATATGCAGCCTCACAGGTACCGAGCCCCTCGAAGCCAACACCAAGTCGAGCATTGTTCATCAAGAGCAACATATATTTGAAGCCCTCACCTCTCTTACCGATCAGGTGTGCTGGGCTCCGGTCAAAAACGACTGTACAGGTTGCAGAGTTCTTGTGACCGATCTTTTCCTCAAGGGTCTCGACACGGACAAAACGCTTACGACCTTCCGGCGTATCTTCATACCCAGGGACAAGGAAGAACGACAGTCCCTTCAGTCCTTCGGTAGCCCCTTCATCCGGCTCTGTCCGTGCAATCACAAGGTGGTACTTACCATGTCCCGAAGTGATAAAGCATTTTTCCCCGGTAACGGTCCATTGACCATCAGCATCGCACTCACCCTTACAGCGTAAAGCAGCCATGTCGCTGCCAGCGTTGGGCTCAGTGATATCCATAGAACCCCATGCTTTGCCTTCGCAGATTTCTTCGATGACTTCTTTGAACCGACTCTTCGCAAGTGTCATCGTCTCAAAATCAAACTCTGTGCTCCCCTCCATAACGGAGTAAAAGAGCAAGGCCAGCGCGATTCCGCCGTGAAAACTGTGGTGGGTCATAAGTGAAACATCCGCACGTGCGAACAATTCAGCGTTAAGCATGTACACCATCAATGGTGCATTCATTCCGCCGAATTCTCTTGGCAAGCAGAGCCCATGAAGCCCCATTTCTGCAAGATTCTCGAAGATAGCATCGTACTCTTTTGAGCCTTCTACCTCTCCATCGACAAGCTTCAGCGGGTTTGCATCCATGTGATGAGCGACAGGTGCAATTTCATCTGCGACGAAATTTCCAACCATCTCCAAGACCTCGAAGTAAAACTCTTTAGCCTCATCTGCCGATTTGAAACCTTCGGGAAGCGAGTAGTTCACTTCAGTCAGCCGCGCGATTTCATCCCAGTTGATCGCTTTCTCGACGTAGAACTGCAGGTCTTCATTGTCAGTGTAAAAATTTGCCATCACTTAACTCCAATCCGACGCGGCCTCATTGAGGGCGCGCGTTAAATAAACTTACGCGGGCAATGCGTCGAAGCTCATCTCTCCAGATGGCCTCTGCATCACTTGTTGTAGTGGATTCGTCGGGCTCGAAGAGCCCACTCATCGGTTCTAAAAATGCTACAGCCACAACCAATGAAGCTGTATGTGTAATGAAGGCTTTTGGCTCAACATCCTGCCTGATCCTCCCGTGAGCCTTCCCCTCATCGATCGCCGCAGAGAGGGCAGTCACCCAAACCTTACTGTACTCAGCAATCACTACCCTCATTTCTTCGGGACGGTCCAAAAGCTCACGGACCAATACTTGGGCGCGCGTTCGATCTTCACCGAAGAAGTCGAGGCCGGCATTTAAAATCGCTTCAAAACGCGCCTTACCAGTTGTGGCAGCGATGAGAATCTCAGGGAGCCGCGCGTTCCATTGACTCAGCAATCTTGCGAGTACTTCGGAGCGGACCTCTTCCTTGTTGCGAAAATGATAGAGGAGGCTAGGCTTCTTAATCCCAACGGCATCCGCGAGCTGCTGAAGACTCGTGCCTTCGAAGCCCCGCTGCGCAAAAGCAGCTGTTGCTGCTACCAAGATTTTTTCTTTCATCGACTGTTCAATCATCTCTCACCTAACGATCGGTAGGTACACCCCTACCTCTCGATAGTCAAGGTTGACCGAACGACCCCTTGCCTACAGTGTCATGAATGGTAAGTTATGTAGGATTGGGAGGAAATTTATGAGCCAAAGATATCTACTCACAGCGTTGTCCTGTTTTTCACTGATTGCCTGCGGAGGCGAGAGCCTACCGAGCGGTAGTTTAAACGACGAGAATCAAACCGACGGTGGTGTACCGGCGGAGGTTACGCCGGATTATACACCGCGCGAGCTCGCTATCCCGAGCGCCGGCACCTGCCCTAGCTTTGATGCGCCCGGCAAATTCACCCTGACGTCGAATGGAGTCGAGCGTAATACCTACGTTTTCTTCCCACCAGAGCGCCCTGAGGACATGCCTGTTGTGTTTGCATGGCACCCGCTTGGCTACTCGGCGGAAGCGCTGAACAGCTGGCTTGACTTAGATGGGATGGCAGAACGACTGGGCATCGTCATTGTTGTTCCCAACCTGCGTGCTGGAGCTCAAACTTGGGGCTTTTACGGCGATTCGAGCTATGACCTAACCCTCTTCGACGATCTCCGAACCTGCCTGTCCGACGAGCTCAATGTCGACCTTTATCGAGTGAGCACGACCGGGATGAGTGCCGGCGGCCTTTGGTCAACGTTCCTGTCGATGGAACGTTCAGATGCGCTCGCCACCGCATTTATAATGTCTGGTGGAACGGGCATGGGCATGGCGTACAAGCCGTTAGACCATCAAATGC
Organism: Myxococcota bacterium; assembly: GCA_036128675.1. Taxonomy (GTDB): domain Bacteria; phylum Myxococcota; class XYA12-FULL-58-9; order XYA12-FULL-58-9; family JABJBS01; genus JAYYQC01. The sequence continues at coordinate 4,999 of JAYYQC010000462.1, forward strand.
CGGTAATCCTTGCCTGGGGCGGGCCAAACGACACCTACAACACGGGCAGCTTCACGATCTACTTCGAGGACACGACACTCGACTTCGCGGGCAACCTCCTAGATAACGGGCACGACGTCGTCCTCTGCGACCATGGTTTGGGCCACCTTATGCCAGCCGAAGTCGTTCCGATGATGGAAACCTGGCTGCTCAATCACACCCTCGGGAAACCTTCATCATTCTTCCCTGAACCCTTTGGACTTCCAGATTACTGTGTTATCGGCACGCCCTAAAGGGGGGCAAACCGCTGGGTGATAGCCTCCCCGATTCCGATAAAGTTCGGAATATTGATGGGAGGCTAATCATGACTGAAGCACACCAACTCATCCGCACGGACTGGACTCAAGACGAGGTAAAAGACCTCTTCGAGAAATCTTACCTCGACCTCGTATTCCAGGCAGCCTCTGTACATCGGCACTTCCACGACCCTGCTGACATCCAAAAGTGTACTCTGGTTTCGATCAAAACCGGCGCATGCCCAGAAGACTGTTCTTACTGCTCGCAGAGTTCTCGCAATAATACCGACCTTGAGCGCGAGCCCTTGATGTCGCTCGAGAAGGTTCGCGAAATTGCACAGCGGGCTAAAGACCAGGGTGCAAGCCGACTATGTATGGGTGCGGCTTGGCGGCACGTTAAGGGCGGCAAGGACTTCGAAACTGTGAAATCGATGATCTCCGAGGTCTCCGGAATGGGACTAGAGACATGCGCCACTCTAGGAATGGTCACCGCAGATCAGGCCGTCGAACTTAAAGAAGCCGGCTTACATACCTACAACCATAATCTCGATACCTCACGTGAATATTACCCCAAGGTAATCGGAACCCGAACTTACGATGACCGTCTGGAAACGCTACAGAATGTTCGCAACGCGGGACTCAAGGTATGCTGCGGCGGTATCCTTGGTCTGGGAGAAGAGGAGCACGACCGCGTTGCGCTCCTCCATACGCTTGCAACCTTCGACACCCATCCGGACAGCGTACCAGTCAACATGCTTGTTCCAGTAAAGGGAACGCCACTTGAGGACCAAACACCGGTCGAGCCACAAGAATTGATTCGCACAATTGCGGTAGCTCGTATTCTAATGCCCAAAGCTAGAGTTCGTCTCTCCGCAGGTCGTCACACCCTATCAGACGAGGCACAAGCCCTGGCCTTCCTCGCGGGTGCCAATAGCATATTTTATGGAGACGAACTTTTAACCACCCCGAACAATGAGCCACTCCGCGATCAAGAACTTCTCCGTTCAATGGGAGCTTATGCCTGATGACCGCTCAAGAGCGCTTCACGAGGCGGCTCGAAACCGGTCTCACTCTGCGACGCGATAAACATCTCGAGCGAGCCCTTATACTTCCGTCCGGCATCGACTTCACCAGCAATGACTATCTAGGTATCGCTCGCTCATTTACAAACGACCCGTCGAGCGAGGCACCCTTCGGTTCAACTGCAAGTCGATTACTTCGGGGACACCACGAAATTCATCGTATGGTCGAAAATCGGCTCGCTTCCTTTTCTGGGACCGAATCATCGCTTCTCTTCACCTCTGGTTATGCTCTCAACGCGGGCATCTACGCCGCATTGATCGGTCCAGATGACATCGTCTTTTCCGACGCCTTAAACCACGCCAGTATCATCGATGGCCTCCGTTTAACGAAAACTCGAAAAGAAATTTTCCCACACCAAGACTTTGACCATCTCGAAAAGCTACTCCAGTCTGTTGAAGCCGGAAAACAGGCCTTTGTCGTGACCGAAAGCCTTTTCTCAATGGACGGCGACATCACAGACCTTCCACGCTTAAGCGCACTTTGCGAAAAGTATGATGCTCTGCTTATCGTTGACGAGGCACACGCTACGGGCATCTTCGGAGAACGGGGCTCGGGTCTGATTGAGCAGAGCGGCGTGCGCTCGAAAGTGCTGCTCAGTATTCATACTGCTGGGAAGGCCCTGGGTACACAAGGTGCTTGGGTTGCTGCCAGTAATACGATTATTCAACATCTGGTAAACCACTGCCGCAGCTTTATTTACAGCACGGGTATCAGTCCACACTTGGCTCAAGCACTTGCTAGAGCCGTAAACGTGGTCGAAACATCAACCGAACTTAGACTACGTGCAGCCAGCAACGCCGAACATTTCCGGCACCTTGCGCAAACGCTCCGTCTTCCTTTCTTACCAAACGCTACGGGCCCAATTATCCCAATTATCGTTGGCGATGCTGAACGTTCGTTGAAGGTTGCGGGTAGCATCCAGGCTGCAGGATACGACGTCAGAGCTATCCGCCCTCCGACTGTCCCTCCCGGAACATCTCGACTCAGAGTTGTAATTCATGCTGTACATGAACTTGAGACACTCGAAGAATTAGCCAAGACCATCGCTCATGCCATGAAGGAGAATCCATGAACCGCATTTTTATCACGGGTACCGATACCGACGTTGGCAAGACATGGGTCGCAGGCTTGTTGCTATCAGCCCTCCCCTCTTGGCGTTATTGGAAGCCATGTCAAACTGGCCCCGAAGAAATGCATGACGGCCCCGCGATCTCACGTTCCTGGGGAATAAAGCCCAGCCGGATCGTTCAAATGGGCTATCGTTTTGATGCGCCAGCTTCACCTCATCACGCCGCGGCCCTTGAAGAAAAGGAATGCTCACTTGAATCGATGGTTGAGTGGTCCAGCACCCTCGACCGAGCCAGTCCCTATCTCATCGAAGGTGCCGGCGGCGCACTCGTACCATTAAACTCTAAACAACTACTCATCGAGTTCCCAATTCAAATGGGTTGGCCGATTTTGATTGTGGCCTCATCTAAGCTTGGCGGCATTAACCACACACTCATGACAGTGGAAGCGCTAGCATCCCGTAATGCGAATATCCTCGGGATAGTTTCGGTTGGGGACGATGACCCATCGTATAATTCGGCACTGCGAAGCCACTCGATCGTGAAACATCTGAGTCATATCCCGCACTGTAATGAGCCCTTCATCGCGAACGCTCTCGAATATGGGCAGGCTCTATCACAAGCGATCTTGGATAAATTGAGATGACGGCACTTATCGAACGCGATGCAAAAGTAGTGTGGCATCCCTTCACACAGCATCAGACTGCAGGGGCACCACTACCCGTAGCGAGTGCTCAAGGTTCGCTACTGAAGCTCTCTGATGGCACCGAGCTCATCGATGCTATCTCAAGTTGGTGGACCTCACTTTTTGGGCACGGTAACCCGACAATCGTCGAGGCCATTCAAAGACAGGCTGCAACGCTGGACCACGTCATCTACGCCGGCTGCACTCATGAGCCCGCAGTAGCGACCGCCGAAAAGCTCATCGAGTTCTCTCATTTTAAAAATGGCAAAGTATTCTTCTCTGATAATGGCTCTACTGCAGTTGAGGTCGCACTAAAGGCGACAACCCAATACTGGCAAAACGTCGATGAACCTGAACGCACCGAGTTCATCACATTCTCCAACGCGTACCATGGTGATACAATTGGAGCGATGTCGGCTGGCGATCCTGGTGATTTTGGGCGTCCATTCAAGAAATTGCTATTCCCAACGCACCGAGCCAATCTACCGCTCATCGACGACGACCCCGAAGTATCCCAAAAGAGTTTTTCGGACCTGCACACACTCTTTGAGACACTGGGAGATCGTTTAGCAGGGGTCATTATCGAGCCAATGGTTCAGGGTGCCGGCGGTATGCAAATGACTTCGCCCGAGACACTTACGACCCTGATCGAACTCACACACAAGTATGGTGGATTGGTCATCGCAGATGAGGTCATGACTGGATTTGGTCGAACTGGAAAACTTTTTGCCCACCAACATCAGAACCTTCGACCCGACATTTTCTGCGTCGCGAAGGGGCTAACTGGTGGAACACTGCCACTGGCAGCGACAGTCTTTCGTGATGGGCTTTTCGAAGCGTTTTTAGACCCTCGTAAAGAACGAGCGTTTTTGCATGGGCACAGCTTTACCGCCAACCCAATCGCATGCGCCGCAGCCCGAGCAAGTCTCTCGTTGATGTCGGAGCCTTCGTTTGCTGCGGACCTAGAGCGCATTGAAAGTAAGACAAGCGAGCTCCTGTCCAAGCTGGCTGGCCATCCAAATGTTTCTCAAAGCCGTCAGTTGGGAACCATCGGTGCCATTAAGTTAGCAGGAGAAGGTGGATATTTCGCTGGGAATAAGCTTGATATCCCCGCACTTGCGCGGAGTGAGGGTGTCTTGCTTCGACCGCTTGGGAATGTGCTTTATGCCATGCCGCCACTTTCAACGACCGATGACCAACTCGAAAAGATCTACGGTGTGATCGAGCTCTGCCTTCACAAATGGTCTTGACTGCAAGACCAATTGGTCCTACCAGGGTAGCCTACCTTGGAGATGAACGATGATTAGTGAACTTGCCAATCAAGTCGAGGCTGAGTGGGAAAAACAAAATATCCATGCGGCGCGTGCATCAGACCGAGTCGCGAATCGGCTACGGTTTGACATTTTAAGCGGCAAACTACCGGCAGGGTGTCGCCTACTCCCTGAAAGACGTCTTGCCGAAGTCCTTAATGTTTCAAGGGTAACAGTTCGCTCGGCGATCGCCACTCTCCAGTCGGAACAGCTCCTCGATGTTCGGCGTGGCTCAGGCATCACCGTGATGGATTATCGGCGCAGCTCGAGTATCGACCTTTTCACTTGGCTGATGGCCGGTAAGACCCTCCCGATCGAACAGCAGTTCAAGATTTTTTCACAGGTAGCAATGGTCCGTAGACGTCTTGCTCTACCTACCCTTCTTGAGGCGATTGATCGTGCTAAGCCTGCGGATATTCGGCGTTTAGAGCAGCTTATTCAGAAGCAACAAGAGAATCTTGATAAGCCAGATGCATACTTGGTCACCGATCTAGAGATCAGTCAGTGCATCGCGCGCACAGCAGACAATGTCGTCGTTGAGCTCCTCCACAATAGTCTCAGACGCTGCATGGGCGCTCGCGC
>JAYYQC010000463.1:0-10000 GCA_036128675.1 Myxococcota bacterium
TGAGCTCGTCATGGCGTTTTTGGGCGACCTCAAAACGCACGTACAGAACTACGCGGCCATCCAGCACGCTTTTTCGATGGGTGACAGCCTCAAGAATAACCCAACGTTGCTCAATCAGATCTCTCAAACGATTGAAATGTTTGAGGATGCGGCTCTTGAGCGCGTAAGGCAATTCCTCGAAAGCCAGGCTGAGGAACTTGTCAGCGATCCGTCGGATCAAATTCAGCTCGCCCAACTCTAAACCAACCGAAGGATTCTTGTAATTCCATCGCCGGTGTGCGAGGTGGCGCCCGGTTGGGGGTGACAATTGCGCGACGCCAGGTTCGCGGTACAATCCCCATAACAAATAAAGAATAGTACCCACGTCATCACTCTAGCTCGAGGAGACGTCCTGAATGAACCGCTGGATCTTATTACTCTTTTTCGTAGGCTTGGCCTCTTGTGCCGACCCGCGTGCGACCGTCGTCGACGAAACGACCGATGAAACGCCGGATGAAATCGATGAACAACCGACCGGGGCGACCACCGTCATCTCCGAGACCGGGGGAACACTCTCATCAGAGGACGGCTTGTTCACTGTTGAAATCCCACCCTTCGTTCTAAGTCAGCCCGTCCAATTGACGATCGAAGCAGAGGTCCCATCCGGTGTACCATCGAGCTTCTCAGCTATCAGCCAAGGCTATAGCGTTCTTGTCGAGCCCAGCGACGCAATCCCAAGCGAAGGTGCTGCGATCCGAGTAAGCTTTCGACTCGAAGAAGAAATCGCGCTCGCCAACGATTTCGACAGTGCAACTATTTACTCGCAAATTGAGACTGAAGAAGGTGTGACACCTTGGTCGCTGCAAGAGACCTCTAATGACGCAGACACTTTGGCGCTTTGGAGCTTTGTCGAAAACACACTTCAAACCTTTGCCGTTTTTGTTCCTGTAACGTGCGGCTGCGATACCACCGACGAATGTGACGACGGTTGTGATTGCGACCCTGCTTGCGAGGGCGAGCCTACCGATACCAGTGATGCGAGTGACGCAACTGATACCTCTGACCCTTCTGATACAGTTTCATGCTCTTCGACCGAATTTCAATGTAACGACCAGGCCTGCATTCCACTCATTCGTCTCTGCGATGGGCTGCCCGATTGTAACGATGGATCAGATGAACTCTCCTGTGACGGCGTCAGTATTCAGAACGATGAGTACGAGCCAGATGACAATTTCGAAAATGCGACGCTTATCGAGGTGGATGCACCACAAGTTCATACACTCCCCGCTTCGGACCAAGATTATTACTCGTTTAGGACGCTTGAAATCCAAGACGTCGTCATAACAACCCGAGGCTCATCAGGCGATACAGTCATTACCCTCTACAACGAGTCTCGCGCTCAGATTTCAACCGAAGATGACGGTGGAAGCGGCGAATTCGCGCGACTTGAAGAACGCAGCTTACCTCCCGGCACCTACTACTTTCGAATTACCAACGGAACAGCCGGTCCAACTGGCATTCACACTGTTGAGATCTTCACCTCGGCACCACTTCGCCCAGGACCAACCGGTTTATCTGCGACCATGGATGGTGAAGCAGTCCGGGTAACATGGAATGCGGTTGACGCAACCGACTCTTACAACTTGTATTACGGTCTTTCACGCGGCGGCCCGTATACGAGCAACCAAGCAACCGAAGGTTCTTCGCCGCTTTCGACCAGCGCAACGTCCCTTGATTTGAACGGCTTCGTCCCCGAGACGACCGTGTTCTTCGTAGTCAGTGCCATCACCGGTGGAGTCGAATCCTACGTCTCGTCTGAGGTCTCACTTTTGATCCCGGTCCCGGAAGACGTCTATGAACCCAACAACGACCTCTCCGAAGCCCAACCGATCGAGAGTGGCGTAGCCCAAAACCATTCAATCTCTCCCGCAGGCGATGTCGACTATTTCACCTTCGACCTTGAGGTACCGTCGAGCGTTGTATTGAGAACATCTGGCACAAGCGGCGATACCAAGCTTTATCTCCTCAACAGCGAAGGCGCTCAGATCAACTACAACGACGATGGTGGCGATGGATTCTTCTCGCTCATCTCGGAATCTCGTCTCGAAGCCGGTACATACTACGGTTACGTCTCTGCGTTTAGCACCGCCAGCGAAATACCCGCATACCAGCTTACCTATACGGCAGAGAGCCTTATCCAGATCGACGCGCAAGAACCCAATGATAGTACCTCAGAGGCAACTGCACTCACCGGCCAGACTGCAACCGGTAGTCTGCACACGCCGGAGGATATCGATGTGTACGTCGTCTCAATCCCAGACAATGCTGAGGTCAACTTAAACCTCTCTGTGACATCGGGTTCAGCGACCGTGAGCCTGCTTGATGAGAGCGGCGCGGCTGTAGCAACTTCGAGCCCCACCGGTAGCAGCGCTGATACAACGCTCAGCGTAAATAGGCCGCCGGCTGGAACCTATTATATCCAACTCGAAAGCGTAGACGGCTTGGTTGAGAATTATACCCTCTCCTTCGAAGCACTGATCTACCCAACCATCCCGGCGGATATTGTTGTCGATGTAAGCGCAGGCGGCGATATTTCTATCAGCTGGACGGCCGTACCTGGAGCGACCTCTTACGATATCGAATATTTCTACAGTGGTGACCTAAGCGAACCAAACGCAGCGAACTGGCAAGTGGCCACTGAAGGACCTAGTCCACTCAGTGCACCGACGCCTACGATTACCATTACGGGACTTCCTAGTACCGAAGCCACATTCATCCGAGTCCGGAGCCTTAACGGCACCGCAACCAGTGAGTGGTCAGCAACTGTTTCTACGGCGAATTGAGGAGAGTGCGATGAATGTGAATCAACAACGACTTCGAATTTTTGGTGCGTGCTTCTTCCTTCTTCAAGCCAGTCTCATCGTGGGATGTTCGGATCCTCGGACCGCTCTGCCAGAAGAAACTGAAAACACCGAAGATACCAGCAACGAGACAACGTCCGAGAGCTACATCGCCAATACCGGTGGCCGAGCAATCAGTGCAGACGGTCTCCTGACCATTTTGGTTGGACCCAATGTCTTTCCCGATGGCGCGAGTATGCGTATCCAAGCTCAGAACAGTCAGATGCCTGGTGCACGGGGACAAGAATACTTTGTAAGCTTGTCGCCAACAGACGTGACGATCCAAGCGGGGGGGCGCTTCACCGTTCAATACTCCGGTGGCGATCCGGAGAACGACAACGGACTCCTATCCATCGGTCAACGTGGCGAAGGCGATACAGAGATTCAATCACTCGTATTGTTCAGACTCACGGATTCTTCGGCCGAAGCGCCGCTTTGGCAGGTGCAGACATCAACTTTAGGAGTGATGAGCATTCACGATGCATCCCAGACAAGTCCATGTGCTTGTGATGCGGGAGAGAGCGTTTGCGACGATACCTGTGTTTGCTCCGAGGCATGTGGACTCATCAACGTCGACCCCACCGACGCGAGCGATGCAAGCGACCCAAGCGACCCAAGCGATGCTTCTGACCAATCCGATAATGCTGATGCGAGCGATTCATCGGATCCAAGTGAGACCATCGGCTGCAGCGAAGAGCAATTCGAGTGCGGTGACACATCATGCATTCCACTCACCCTCTTCTGTAATGGATTGCCGGACTGCAACGACGGCTCAGATGAGCTGGACTGCGGTGGCGGAACAGGTGGCACTATCGAGCCGGACTCGTTCGAGCCGGATAACTCCTTCAACACAGCCAGTTCCATCTCGGTCGGTGAAAGTCAGAGTCGTACTCTACCAACCGGCGACCAAGATATGATCTTACTGGAGACGACCGAGGCCTATGAAATTAGTATTTCGACCACTGGCTCCATTGGTGGTACCACTGTCCGGCTCCTTGCAAGCTCCGGCGGTGAGCTCGCGGCAGGCGACACGTGGAATGACTTTGGTTCCGTAAGCTATGCGCCACTTCCTGCCGGTCAGTACTATATCGAGATTACACAAGGGTATTGGTCAAGCGAAGATACCAGATACACCCTCTCTGTAAGTGGTACTCCCGCTCTAGCACTTCCGCCAACCAACGTAACAGCCCAGCGAAACGACCAAGATGTCACGATTTCATGGTCACCGGTTGAAGGAGCGCTTAGCTACGATGTCGGCTATACCACGTCGAGTCTCGGCGATATCTTTAACCCGGAATCGACAACCGAGACGAGCTACACATTCACGGATCTTCCCCGCGGTGCCACGTATTATTTCGGGGTTCGGGCCCAGCTGCCTGGCGATATAACGACCTACTACAGCGCGTATATCGCTATTAATGTTCCTGTCTTCACCGACCCATTTGAACCAGATAATTCAGCCCTTGAAGCGAACCTGATCGCTCATGGGTATTCGGAGGAGCACTCACTTCACGATAGCACCGACGAAGACTGGTTCCGTTTTGAGTTGCTCGCACCTGCTGAGGTCACCCTGACATCGTCGGGTCCGGTCGGCGGGGATACCTATCTGCGACTCTACGATTCAACCGCGACAACCTCGCTGGCCTACAATGATTACCAAGGTGCAAATGAATACGGAATCATTACGCGTTCACTGGATCCGGGCGTCTATTACCTTTTGGTTTACCAAGGCTATACGAGTGAAGCGACACCGTCGTATACACTGGATGCCTCATTCCAATACTCTACCTCTGATCCTCTCACGCCAGACAGCTACGAGAATAATGACACTACTGGCACCGCGACAACCTTGCTAAGTGATAGCCCTCAGACCCACTCACTTCATCGAGAAGGCGACGTCGACTACTTTCAAGTCACTATAGATGGATTAAGCAGAGTCGATATCGAGGCATCTGGTAACGTGTCACTTCTAGAGATCACTCTCTTGAGTCTCGACGGTGAAGCGCTTGGAACCGCCAAACTGGATGGCAATGAAACTGTATCACTCAGTGCTGAATTTATCGGTGCTGGCAGCTACTTCCTAAGAGTTCGGAACCTGATTCCTCAGGTGCTTAGCGAGAGCTACACCCTAAGCTATACAGCAACCAGCTACCCGCCTCAGCCAAGAAATATCAGCGTGACTCAGGATGGTGAAAATCTCATCGTCAGCTGGGACGCGGTACCAGGCGCGACAGAGTACAACGTCGATTACCGAGCGAGTGCGAACCCATTCGCGCAGGCAACCGAGGGGGCATCACCTCTAACCCCGAACGCAAACAGCACAACCTTGAGTGGCCTACCACTCTCAGGGCCAGTTTATGTGTGGGTTCGAGCCGTGAAGAGCGACTTAGTTGGGCCCTACAGCCAAGCGGTGGTCTTCACGCCATAAGAGCCTCTCAGGCCAAGCTGGAGTAGCCCTGACCTCGGGCCCTTGTTAAAGTGAGGGCTCGAAAGTGGGGTACCTCAGTGACTATGATCTATGAAGGCGATCTTCGCGCCAACACCAACGATGACCTCTTAGACTGTTTCGCTTACGACAAGATCGAGGGCAGCCTCATTGTCGAGAGCTCGAGCGTCACGACCATCGACCTGCCAGACCTCGTAGAAATAACCGGCGATCTCGTCATCGTTTTCAACGACTTTCTTACGGACATCCGTGGGCTAGGCTCACTTAAGAAAGTGGGCGGTAATGTCCGCCTTGAAAACAACGACGGCCTCACTGTCGACCAAATCGAAAACCTCTGTCAGCGACTAGAATCAGGCGGCATTGGCGGGACGCTGACTTCGGATGTGCGAAAAGGCCAGGGTAATCAAGCTACATTTGAAGGGGACGCGAAGATCCAGAGCAATGCGGATGTACTACTCTACTCGGGTTTCGCCACAATTAAAGGTCGGCTCTCGATCGAAGGACTTCAAGTCAACGCACTGAAGCTGGATAATTTGGTCCAAGTAAAAGGGGATGTTGTTATCCACGGAACAGCGATGCGTTCGCTTCACGGCCTTTCAAATCTGAAGCTTATCGGTGGCGAGCTCACCATTATGGACAACCCTTCTATCGCCAATGTTGAACTGGAAGCACTCGAGGCGGTGGGAAAAGACTTTATCCTACGAGACAATATCGACCTCGAGTTTCTATCTGGGCTGAAATCACTCAAGAAGGTAGGCGGTAACCTCGAGATTGCCTTCAATCAGGTCCTGGCATCGACTGAGACCGAGAGTCTGGTAGGTCGGATCTCGGAGCACGATGGAATCAAAGGAGATATTACTATCTCCGATAATTCACCGCTTTAACTCGTCAGAGCGTGCAAACCTGGTCGTGCTGGAGCCGCCAGCCACTTTCGAGAAACTCGACGAGCAATCGAAATCGCCTCCCCCCCCATTCCTAACCGGAAGGGGCCAAGTCTCGGGAGCGAATCAATCACCAATCCAGGTCGGTCACCAAGAACCTGAGATGGATCAAGCGAGGCACGTCTCGGTTTCGACCAAGGACTACGGGGCGCGAGATAATGCAATGCCACCGGCACGCCCTGCTCTACAAAGCTAAGCCCGGTTCGCTCGTGTAGGCCACCATCGACATACCATCGCCAGCCAATCCGTACCGGCCGGAAAAGTAAAGGCATCGCACACGAAGCACGGACGCCCTTCACAATATCACCCTTTTCCAGCCCAACGGTCCGACCTTCAAGGATATCGTAAGCAACTGGCTGAAACGGGATTGGGCAGTCCTCAATTTGACTCACACCTTGACGATTGAAAAGATCGCGTAGGAGACGGTCGAATTTAAGCCCCTTCAATAAGCCGCCAATCGGTAGACCTGGGTCCCAAAACTTATCACGGCTCAAGCTCCGTAACTCGGCCTCGAGTTCGTCCGCCGACATCCCGCTGGACCAGAGGCCACCGGCCAACGCTCCGGCGCTGACGCCAATAATTGCTTGAGGTCGAAGCTCAAGCTCTTCGAGCGCTTGCAAGAAGCCAACGTGGGCAAAAAAACCGAAGAATCCTGCTGAAAGAACCAACGTAAACGGCTCTTCGCGAAGAGCTTCACTTAAGACCTGCTTTTCGTGCGTCTCATTTAATTGTACGTGCACCATAAGATGACTCCAATTTTCCAACTAGCGCGATCGCCCCCACGAAGCGCTACCTCCCCCGCCACCAAAACTGCCGTGGCGCGACTTTCCGCCCCCGAAAGTACTCTCCCGTTCGATGCTCGTCCATCCCAGATCAGCGTTCTCATGACGAAACTCACCCATTCGTACTCTTTTAAGCCGTAAGACCAACCAAATGAGGGCTAAAAACGTAATAGGAACGTCAAGCCAGCGCCGCCAAGCCGTTTCCGGTTCAAGCGAAGGTTCTTTTCTACCCAACCTAATTTCAGGGATAAACGCCTCGGCACATAGCCCATCGAAGACGTCGAGCCAGGCCGAAACCCCAATCCCAAGATTGGAATCCGAACCCGGTCGAAAAACCAGAGCGTCAATGGCCCCTAAGGTTCGGGTATTCACCGCTCGCCTCAATTTCCCAAAGCTTTCGATATAGAGTTCGCGCTCGCGCAAAGATACGACCAAAAGCGCGCCATCAAGGCTCTCATCAAACTGCCAACGTCGCGCGACACGCTTAGCATATTTATCGAGAATATCATCGTGCAGGCTTGGAATGACAAGAACCGCTAGCTTCGAATTGTATTGGAGTTGTAGCGCTTCGATACCATTCCGAAGGCTCTTAAGATCGGCTGGAGTCAGAATCCCACTTTGGTCAACGACTACACCACGAGGTTTGGGAACCCGCCGTGCCGAAGCATCAACCGCCCAGACCAAAAGCAATAATAGAAGACTCCAAAGGCCGAGGCGTCTAGTCATGCGAGTGCCCCTCCACGACGGGTTCAGCCAACTCTCGTATCTGACCTTGGCCGTGTTCCATCGGAAAGACTTCTTCTAAGAGCGCTTCAAGCTCATCAAAGACGTAAAGAGCGGCCTCGTCGATCGCACCATTTGTCTCGATGTGCTCAGCCGTCGTGCCGGCTAGATTTTCCCACCCCTGATCGCCCATGGCGGTGTCGAGCGCCTCATCGCCCAAAACCAAGACCCGGCGCTCAGCACGGGAAAAAACGACAAGAGCACCGCACCGGCCCATCGTCCGATAAACCCCATACTCGGCAAATAGTTCGAGCCCTCGTGCTAAAACCAAACGACTCGTCACAGATTCGGGAAGAAATCGGACCCAGGAAAAGGACCTCTCTGAGAACTCCCAGATTAGGCCAACAGTTAACACCGCAATCCCCATTGCGAGAGGCCGACTGAGGTCGAGATGGAACGAGAGCGTAGACAGTATCAAGAGCGTGCCCAGAATGAAGCCAACGCGGTACTTCCAGTAGGTCGAAGCGCTTGGAAGGTCTACGAGGACGACGTCGCCTTGCGTGACGCTCTGAATGCGTCCCCGCTGTACCAATAGTGTTTCTTTGGTCGACTCAGCTAATGGAGATGGACGGCGTATGCTCATCAGAAATTGATATCAGGGGCTTTCTCATTGGCTGGGTCACCCTGAAAGGTCTCACGTGTAGACTTGCCGCGTAAGCTGGCCCCGATGGACGTCGGGAACCTCAACACAATCTTGTTGTAGACTGAAATGGAATCGATATACCGCTTTCTTGCGACCGCAATCCGGTTCTCGGTGCCTTCAAGCTGACTTTGTAAGTCGCGAAATGCAGCGGTCGCTTTAAGATCAGGATAGCGCTCTGAGACCATCATCAGACGTGATAATGCTCGCCCTAATTCACCTTGTGCTGCTTCAAATTTTTGCAGAGCCTGCGGATTGTCTAAGGTCTTCGAATCGACCTGCATCGTGCCAACTTTGGAACGCGCATTCACAACCGCGGTGAGTGTCTCTTGTTCAAACTCTTTGGCTCCCTTAACCACCTTCACCAACTGAGGAACCAAGTCTGCCCGCCGCTTATATTGGTTTTGAACTTCTGCAAAAGACGCTTTCACATCCTCGTCCGCATCAATAACCGAGTTATAGCCACAGCCACCCAATGCGAACATTGCCAACGTTAAGATGAGTATTTTACGATCCATTTCTTTTTCCCTCTTGAACTCATGCCGGGCACGAGAATCCTCCATCAATCGTGATTACCTGACCGGTTAACCAAGATGCCTCTTCTATATATCGGAGAGTCTTAACCACGTCACTCACAGCGCCGATTCTTCCCAAGGGGCCCGCGGCCCCAAGCCCAGTTAGGCCAGCCTCAGCCGCTTCCTTAGTTTCGAACTGACCACGCAGCATCGGCGTATCCACCGGCCCCGGCGCAATGGCATTGATGCGGATACCGGACCGGCCCAATGTACCTGCAGCACTTCGACAAGCGGCCTCAACCGCCGCTTTGCTCGCGCTGTAACCAACGGTATGTGGCAGAGGATGCTGGGCCAGATTCGATGATAGGAGCGTCAGGATGCTTCCTGATACCAGGCCACTTGACCATCCTATGAGCTCGAGCGCCGCCAAAGTGTTGACCTCAAACATCGTACGAAGCCCATCAGGCTCCATTTCATTTGCCGTACCTCGCACGGCAATTCCAGCGGCATACACAACTCGGTTCACTGTTGATTGGTATCGATTCAGGTCTCTCCACAGTCCTTTTCGAGCGTCGCCATCGCTGAGGTCGACCTGCAGCGTCGTGGCACCCTTTTGCTGAAGAAGGTCTAAGGCTGTCGGATTTCGACCTAAGGCGATGACCTGAGCACCACGCTCGAGTGCGTCTTCTGCGATCGCTGCACCAATACCCGAGGTTGCACCGAAGATTAGGTATGAGCTCACGCTGGCGTCTCCTCTCCGAAATACCGGGTCGGTCTTGCAGCACTGCGCTCTCCGAGCGGTTGGTTGCTCTCCACTTCGTCGTCACGAATGAACTTCGGGCGGTCGATACAAAGAATAGAAACTTCGCTATCGGTCGTATTTTTATAGGTATGAACGAGCTCCTTCGGCCAGAAGTGGGCTATCCCTGGATTTAACATCTCACTTTGGCACATCACACCTTGGTCTAAGACGAGCTCGGCCTCTTCCATTTTGCGATGGTAATGCGGAGGGAT
>JAYYQC010000464.1:0-18979 GCA_036128675.1 Myxococcota bacterium
TGCGGCACCTGGAGCAATGCGTAGTTCATAAACGCCCAGGGCATCGATTTCGTAGATGATGTCGACATGACCGAAGACCTGGTTTTCGACCTCATAATCAAAATCGGACGATTCTCGACGAATTGTGATTGTGGGCAGAGCATTTCCGCCCATGGCCTCAGGTTTCTCGATTGCGACCTCAACACCATAGATCCGGCTCTGACCTTTTCGTGCTTTCCCGGGCGATAAAAGCCAAGCAGCAATGGCTTCAGCAGCTTCTTCGATCAGCTCAAAACGACATCCCTCAAGGAGAAATTTAATTTCCCCTGCGATTTGAGAGTAATCGATTGTTGATTCAAGACCTCCACCTCTTCCCGCTACTCGGCTATCGGTCTCCAACGCCAAATGCACGACCAGGGGTTGAGTCTGAATTCGCTCACGAGGATACACCCCAATGATGCATTCAACTTCAAGACGCTTAAGCTCGATCAGGTCTGTACTACGCTTCATCCAGTTACCCGTCCTCCGTCTACCCGAATCACTTGCCCGGTTACATAAGGCGCATCGAACGCAAGATAAACAACCGCCTTCGCGACATCTTCCGGTTCACCGACGCGGCGCAACGGCACAGCGGCACCGAGAGCTTGGCCCTCCTGCTCGGACATACCGACGGGAACGGCAACTGTGCCTGGTCCGATGGCATTGACTCGGATCTCTGGACCCAATTCAGCCGCAAGGGCAGAAGTCAAAACCTCCAGGCCACCTTTCGAGGCAAAGTAGTGGGCGAAGTTCCCATAGGGTGCCTTCACATCGGTATCGGTGATGTTGACAATCGAACCGCCACTCTTCCGCAGTGCTGGCACTGCAGCCTGAGCAATAAAAAACGGCGCGCGGAGGTTAACCGCGACCATGCGCTCAAAGTCATCCAGCGTCACTTCTTCAAAGGGCGAGCTTTCGTAGATACCCGCATTGTTCACCAACACATCGAGTCGACCAAAGTGGTCCAAGACCGCTTCCACAAGCTTCGCGTGTGTCGCGGTCTCCTGAAGGTCAGCTTGAAAAATTTCACAGCTGGTTCCAAGGGCTCGAAGTTCGGCCGCTAAAGCCTCTACCCCAGCCGACGAGGAACGGTAATGAAGTGCCAGGTGGACACCCTTCTTCGCAAGAGCTCTTGCAGAGGCTGTCCCAAGCCTGACGCCTGCGCCGGTAATGAGCGCGACCGGTGCTGGATTAGGCATGGACTTCGGCATTCGCCCAGAGCTCACTCACCCATGCCTCGACGTCGTCCGCATCACGAGGTACATCGGATAACACACGCTGACCGCGGGCTGTCACAAGCACATCATCCTCGATCCGAATACCAATGCCTCGGTACTTAGCAGGAACTGTAAGGTCGTCTAACTGGAAGTAGAGCCCTGGTTCGATGGTCAAAACCATTCCTGGTTCGAGTTTCCCATGGCGATACCGATCCGATGGAGCATCGGCACAGTCATGTACATCAATCCCCAACATATGGGACGTTCCGTGCAGGGTGTAGCGCTTGTAGAATTGGTTTTCTGGAGCAAGGGCCTCTTCTACCGAGGTAGGCAGTAGACCAAGCTCTCCAAGTCCTTCAGCAAGCACCTTCATCGCTGCCCGGTGAGGTTCAAGGAAATCATTCCCAGGTTGAACAGCTTCAATGGCCGCCACTTGTGCAGCGCGTACCAAGTCGTAAATTTCGCGCTGTGCGGGCGTAAATTTTCCGCTGACCGGGATCGAACGCGTGATATCGGCTGTATACATATCGTTGGTCTCAATACCGGCATCGAGTAAAAGAAGGTCATTCTTTTTGATACGCCCATTATTGAGGTTCCAGTGAAGGATACATGCATTGGCCCCCGTTGCGGCGATGACATTGTAGCCTACATCATTGCCGGATACGCGCGCACGGTGAGCGAAAACGCCCTCGACCTCTCGTTCGTTCGTTGCAGTTTTAAGGGCCACGACAACGTCATCAAACGCCTGACGGGTGACTTTACAAGCCTTCTGAATTGCGCGCACCTCGGATTGGTCTTTAATGAGACGCATCTCAGAGAGTGCTTCCGCGAGGGCCTTGTCTTTCTTTGCGAACGCAGGAAGCGCTTGATCGACAGCTGGAGAAAGCCCCCGGAGAACTCTATAACCTTTCTTCTTCTTGAGTCCGCTCAAGAATTCAGGAAGCTTAGAGAGTGGTTCGCACTTATCAATCGCAAAACGCGTTTCACTTTCCTCGACGCCAAGTCGTGGACCAACCCACAACTCGCCCTTATGACGGTCGGTGAAGAAGGTTGGTTCGCTACGGCCCGGGTTTGGCTCGACGAATAAGATGTGCTCGTGACCCTTTTTCTTTTTGGGCATCAGTATGAGTACACAGTCTGCTTCTGGGTTACCGGTCAGGTAGAAAAAAGATGACCCAGGGCGAAAGCGGAAGTTGGTATCATTGGCGCGAACGACTTCGTGGCCAGTTGGAATCACCAAGGCCTCACCTGGAAACATTTCTCCGAGCCGAGTGCGACGCTCTGCAAAGTTTGCATGACCAGCGACCGGGCGTACTGGCTTCTTCGCCGGTGCCTTCCAGCCCTGTAGCATGAAATCAATCAGCTTGGGCGGGGTCGGCGCATCGTGAGATGCTTTCGACTTGGAATTCTTGTTGGACTTTTTCGTGGCTGCTTTGATCTTTTGTTTTCCCATGGCTGGCTCCGTATCAGTCTCACTCCTTCGAGAGCAAGAGATTCAATCTATCACTTTCGTTCTTCGTTTTCACTGGTTTGAGGACTCTCAAAAGTCTGATCAATGATGACCTCTTCATTACGGCCAGGTTGCGGAAAACCGTGCCCCATCGGACCACCAAACCCTGCACCTGTACCGCCCTGATGAACTACAAATCGACCATCAGCGACCGCTCGCTCGATCCACTGAAAGACCCGTTCCACCAACAACGAGCGTGTGAGTGGAATGAGCCCCAAAAACCCAATGATGTCCGTAAGGATCCCCGGGGTCATCAAGAGGATACCGCTCGCGAAGATGACTGCGCCTCCTACAAGTAAGCGGCCTGGCATTGCCCCAGTCTGGACTTCTTTTTGCAGAGCAAGCATCGTTTTGAGTCCCTCACGACGCGCCAAGTGAGCCCCGACCACCCCGGTGCCAATGACTGACAAAAGCGTCCAACCCGGACCAATTCGCTCGCCCACGTTAAGCAGGAGAGCCAACTCCACGAAGGGAAGCACAATCATCAACAAGAAAAGCATGGCCTCTTACCTCAAAGCGGGGCTAAAACACTGATGGGCATCATCTTGGGGCCTCAATGGCAATAAATCGAGGAGCAGTCCATGACTTACGAACTTCAATCGGTCAATCTCCCTACCCTGACGGGTAATGCATTGCGCCTCTTTGTCAAAGCACTTGAGACGTCATGGAGCGGCAACATGGTCGCGCCAGGTTTACTCAAACAAGCTGGCTTCGAGACCCTGCGTCAGTTCGCAGCACACGCCGCCCCCCAATTTCTACCTCTCCAGACCTATTCGCCAACCCATCGTCGCTCACAGGCAGACTGGGCTCTCGAAAAACTTATCGCAAAGCCACTTAAGCGGACGCGTGACGGCTTCCAGCCACGAACTGTCCACGATTATAACATGGCGTATAGAACCGCGATGTCTAGTCCGAATGCTGTTCTCG
Organism: Myxococcota bacterium; assembly: GCA_036128675.1. Classification (GTDB taxonomy): domain Bacteria; phylum Myxococcota; class XYA12-FULL-58-9; order XYA12-FULL-58-9; family JABJBS01; genus JAYYQC01. Next base: position 3,673 of record JAYYQC010000464.1, read on the forward strand.
ACCAGATGTTTTCCGCGATTCAGCGCGCCGAATCAAAACCCGTGAAGCTCAACACCGTCACCCAAATCAACGAACCACTGGCCCGAAAGGCGGCGGATGCTTCAGAAGCGCGGTGGAAGGAAGGTAAGCCACTCAGCGTCCTCGATGGCGTTCCCTTTACCGCTAAAGAAGAATTCGACATCGCTGGCTACAAAACCACCGTTGGAACCGGCTTTCTTGGACGTGAGCCTGCCACCGAAACCGCGACCTGTGTGCAGCGCCTCATCGATGCCGGAGCCATCCTTGTCGGGAAAACAAATATGCACGAGATTGGCATTGGCGTGACCGGGTTTAACCCCCATCATGGAACGCCACGAAATCCCTACAATCTCAATCATCACACCGGCGGCTCATCGAGTGGGGCTGGAGCTGCAGTCGCAGCCGGACTTGGACCAATCGCTATCGGGGCAGACGGTGGTGGTTCAATTCGCATCCCTGCGGCATTTTGCGGGGTCGCAGGCCTTAAGCCAACATTTGGCCGCGTAAGTGAGTTCGGGGCGGCACCACTCTGCTGGTCAGTGGCACATATTGGTCCCTTGGGAGCAACCGTAGACGATGTCGCAATGGCCTATGCTCTGATGGCTGGACCAGACCCACTTGATGCAAATACATCGTTTCAGCCCAAAGACGTCGGCGGAGCCTATCTCAATGGCTCAGCCAAAGGGTTCCGTATCGGAATCTATAAACCGTTCTTTGAACATGCCACTGCTGACATCGTCTCAAAATGCTACGAGTCGCTCGACATACTTCGAGATGCGGGCGCTGAGATAGTCGAGATCGAGATTCCCAACCTCGAAGAAATTCGTATCGCCCATATGGTAACTATCGCGTCCGAGATGCGTTCATCAATGGGGTTGCAACTTGAACGCGACCCAACGGTCTTTGGATTAGATGTGCGCGCCAACCTGGCTCTCACCCAGCATTTCGGCCCCGATGACTACGTCAGAAGTCAGCGGATACGAGCGCAGGCGATTGAGTCATTAAACGAGATCTTTACGCGTTGCGATGTCATCGCGACGCCGTCGACGGCCATCACGGCACCGTCGATTCCTTCTAAGGCTGAGGACTCTGGTATCTCAAACCTCACCGAGCTCACAGAGATTATGCGTTATGCACCGCTCGCTAACCTGACTGGTATCCCCGGACTTTCAGTTCCAGTCGGATACGACCAAGCGTTGCTTCCAATCGGTTTACAGTTGATGGGGCCATGGTGGCAAGAACATGAGCTACTGAGGCTGGGCCGGATTGTGGAAGCGAAATCACCAAGGCTTGCACCAAATACGCATTATGATCCACTCGGGTGCGCAATGGATTACGCTTAGCCTAACCTAGTCACGCCATTGGGCCTGTGCTGTCGCACGGTTATTTGCCCCATCGACCACCGTAACGGTTACAAACTGGACACCTTTTCCTGCCCCTAGCAAGAGTGGGAAATTAAACTTCTCGGCCGGTCCATCAAGTACACCATCGACAGGGGGGGCTGCCACGGGGTGCCCTCCGTCGACCGAGATCGTGGCCTGAGTGAGTGGCCCAAGCGCATCTTGAACTTCAAATTCTGCCCAGAGCACACCATCTTTCTCGTAGACTCTCAAATCATCAATGATGGGTGGCGAATGGTCGACGAGAATCGCGTCGGAAACACGTTCGTCGCTTCGTGCATCGCCTAAGGCATTATCCACTGCATCGGAAGCAAGCACTTTGAAACGATAATAACCGTCTGGCAGCTGCTGAGCATCGAAAGAGTAAAATGGGAACTCAACGCCCTCAAGCATCTGAGTCCATTCTCTCTCAGCTTCCGGCTTGAGCCAGAGGTCGTACCGCAGAGTATCTCCATTTGGGTCATCGGCTGTCCACCGAAGCGTCATTGCGCCCGTCTCGTAATACTGACGCGCCTTCAACTTTTTACGACGTTTGGACTTAAGCCCATCGGAGTCTCTGGTCGCGATATTTCCAGTGAGATCGACGGTCTTCGACTTTGGTGTGTCTTTGCCAGAGGCAACTAGGCGTAACCCACGGTCAAGCATCACCACCTCCTTAATAAATGGCGGAAGATTTTTGCGCAGGTAGGCCAAACGAATTCGACTCACCTCCGGTGAAACCGAACCAGTCCCTTTCAAAGAAACCTTAACCTGGACATAGTTGCCCGCCCACATCCCACTTGGACTCCCGCCGGGAAATGGAACCTCTTCCGACCAGTCACTCCAGGTTTCGTCAGGCTTGCTCGTCTGCCCGGTCCTCAGCTGAGCGGTCACGGTGGTGCCAGGTGGAACAATACCGCCCAACTCAATCGCACCTATTCTCGCATTGATCTCAGTGTGAAACGGTGAAGTTAGATAAGTCCCGCTGCGAGCCACGTTGCGCTTTAACTCGGTGAGTCGTCCGCCATATGCTCCGACCACGATAATGGGGGCAGCCGGCCCGATTTCGACAAATTCGGTGAGGATGCGAGACTTCAGCTGCGCGACCATTGAAACTTTACGATCGACCCGACCGACCGAATAAATGCGCCCGAAAGGCACACCGGTCTCAAGTGCACCAGTAGAGACCCAGAGCTCAGAATCGGTCGCCTTTAACACGTCGAATACGACTTCATCGTTTGAGCCAGCCAAGACCTCTGCGGCACCTTGCGGGTCAATTCGGAAAAGCTGCGACCGCACCTCGGACGACTTTCCACGCTTACGTCCTACCGCTGCACCACTTCCGTTGTCATTGCTGAGATTCTCGGCTCCCGTTGCCCCCGCGGCATAGACATAGTCGCCGTCACAAGAGATTGCAGTAATTTCCTGGTGCTCTGTATCAAAGAGAGACAATGCCTGAGGCACTTCAGTCCCTTGTCTGTAAACAATACCCGGTTCAGCCCCACCGACGACAATTCCCATGCTTCCACAACGGCTTAAAGACCGAACGTGCTGGGCTCCGATTTCGACTTCGACATCCAAATTTCCATTCTGCCACGACATTACCATCGCGGGCTGTCCTGTCCCCATGAGAAGACCGTCACCATCTGGTTCCAATGTCCAAACATACTCGGCAAAACTATCAACCAGTAAGGTTGGCTCTTTCCCAGGTTCTGAAATCTCGAAGAGTGCACCAGGAGCAGACTGTCCGATTACCAAACGACCTCCAACGGCCGCCAAAGCCGTGATAGGTGCATGCCAATTCTCGACGAGTGTGACTTCGCTTCCATCAATGTCTACCCAAAGTAGATGGGGGGCTTCGCGTTGAGCTACAACGATCCCTCCGCGCCAAAGCGATGCAGCCGTCACCATCGACTCTGGTCGATTCCATACCTCGCGCATCTCAGGCGGAAGCCCCATCCTTCCATGCTGGTCAAGTGAAACGCTCTCCGGCTCCCCATTGAGCAATGCGCCAAAGCCTTCGATCTGAAAGTAGCGCGTTGACTCGGCGAACGCGCTGCCCGAAAACATCAATAGACCGGCCATCATTACAGTCAAACGACTATTCATTTTCAAACTCACTTCCCTATTCTCGAATCAGTAATCGGCTATATCCAAAGAGACGCTGGTCCAGCCGCGTATATCAACGCCCGGCTGAATCACCTCCTCCGCAACCACTGCGCCACGGCGTAGCTGGCTCGTCTGTCCTGACAACGTCAAACCGCGTGAACCGGGGACGCGTAACAGAGGTCGTCGGCTATCTCCGACGCGGAGACCATCAACAACGAGACCGACCCTTAAAGCGCGGCTTTCGCGTTGTCGGTTAAGCCAGCTCACCAGCTCGGCGCGGGACTCTATCTGTGGTGCGCCGTCTAGCAGCCCATCGATTTCATCGAATCCGCTGCTGCTACCGACAACCACATCGACCCGTTGGCCCGCCAGCGACTTCGGTATTTGGATGGAAAAGCTCTGAATCCGACTTGTACCCAAGGGTCCCAATATTTTCAGCGCCCCTTTCACAGTCTCGCCGGGACGTGCTCGGCTTCGATCGAGAGAAAGTACATCCACGTATTCGCCGACCGGTTCATCCGACCAAACCGCGACAACATCGAGAGAGAGCTTAGGTGGCTCTCCCCAGTTCTCGGCCCAGAGCCATGAGAAGACCCGAGCAATATCAATCGCAGGCTCGACCGAAATACGAGAGTTGGATGTTGCAGAGTACCACCGGTCGAGTTGAACTGGAGGATGATCATCGGCCTTCAGAGTCGCCTGTACCCTCAGTGTACCCCGTGACCCGGCGGTGATCCGATTGCCTAAAAGACTCGCGAGCCCCATCGCAACAAACCGTGGCGACATTGCTGGATCACGTGCCACCCGAATCGAGTGAGAGTGGTCCTCGCCGCCCGCCGAGAAGCGAAGTCGAACCGGGATCATTGGAGCAAACGACCCAACCGTCCCCGCAATCGCCGGCAGGCGATCTTGGGTGAGCTCCCCCTGAATTTTGCCTGGAGCGCTCATCTTAAAACTGCGCTGTTGAGACGCCATCGTATTGAGGATAACCGCGGGTGCCATCGGAATGGATACCTTGCCCGCTCCGGTGAAAGGATGACCGAACGCGGTAAGCGTATTATCGACTAGGGTTGTGACGGTTCCGGTTGCCGCGATTCGAATATCCCCATCGACGAGAACGGCGGCAATCGCGCCACCTGGTTCGAAGCGCAGCCCCTCATCAGCTTTAACGCCTGAACCACTTCCCCCTGAAAGGACTTTAAAACCTTGAGACTCGAGCCATGGCGCAAAGTGAGCGCGAAGTGCTGGACTCATTCCACCCAGCGAAAGTGGTGTCGAGATCTTCGCGAAGCCGTCATCCGAAGATTGGCCGGTAGCAACGGTATCTGGCGCTCGCCCGTCTCGCAGGGCGTCCCAACCCTCTTTTGCGTCGACCGAAGAGCGCCAGATTCGGCCGCCATTGGGTAGTGCTGCTGTATCGAGCATGTCCTGAATCGGCGTGACGCCTGCAATTGGCTCCTTCGCAAAAGCCGCAAAGGCATAGCCCAGCGCGCCGACGAGCTTTCCGTCAATCGAGCACGGGCTTCCACTCATCCCAGCAACGACGCCGGTGAACTCAGCCTTTTCACCTTCGAGTCGAATCATGACTAAATCGCGCTCCGGCCCGAGATAATCCTTCATCACCCCTTTGACGAAAAATGGAACCTCTTCGACCTCTGTGCCTTCGAAGACGGTAAGACAAGTGCCGCGCTGCCCGCGCTGAACATCGTCGATGTTCATCAGAGGGGGAAGCGTCGACATTCCTACAGAAAGTAAAAATAAGTGTATCACCCTGGCAAGTTAGCCAATCTAAGACCCCAGTGCCACAACTTAGAAGAATCCGATGGTTGAGGAGAGGCCAATAGATTGCTAACCGTGTCTCACATGACGCGTCAAAGCTTTGAGTTTATCGTTGGGTTTACGCTCCTTTTAATTGCCAACACCGGTCTCGCCGGAAAGATCATCTGGCTCGATACATCCATTCAGCACTCCCTGGGGCGAACGATTTCTAAATCAACCGCGAAGCATGGCCCCGCTCTCGCCGCACAGGTTGAACGTCTTCTGGGCTGGAAGGGCAATGTAACCCGCGACCTGCGCGCTGATGACCGGCTGATCATAGCCTACGCGATTGAGCAAAACGAGCCGCAACTAAAGTCTGCATTCTACCGCGGAACGAAACTCAGGCTAGACGCAGTTCTTTTTAACGGTGGCGATGGCGTCGAGCGCTTCTACGACGCGAACGGAAGGCTCGTCGAAGAGCAACTCTCTCCGAACCCTGTTCCTAGCTATGTCCAAGTGACCGAGCGTGTGCAAAGTGGAGGTGGACGTCGCCGTCATCGCGGAATCGATCTCAAGGCAGATGTAGGCGCTCCCATACTCTCGCCAATCCGAGGTACCGTTACCCGAATAAATTGGAACACCCGATACAACGGGAAATGTGTCGAGGTTCGAGACCGGCTGGGCAACACCCACCGATTTCTGCACCTCCACCAGGTTGGTAAACTCAAAGCAGGCCAAGCCATCGGGGTTGGCCATTCCCTAGGTGAGGTTGGAAATACCGGCCGATCGCTTGCGCCTCACCTTCACTATGAGATCACCGATAAGAAGGGTCGTGTAATGAACCCTCTTACAGTTGTGGGGAGCCATCGACCATCGGTAAGCAAGCCCCTTCTCACAAGCTTTCAGCGTAAAGTGAAGAAAATTCTCAGACGCTTTTCGATAAGCGGAGTCTGAAACCCCTAAAAAGAGCCAACACACTGAAATCCGGGACTTTTCTGTCGCGATCGATTAAGGGGGCTCCAAGTCCCACGAAGTTTGACTTCAATTCGGGACCGGATCTATCGTTGTGAGGAACATTAACCGCAACGAGTGAGTCGAAGTGCAAATCCCGCTAATTCTCCAGTCATGGTGGTATCGAATCAGCAGTAGTTTCGGTTTTACCATGCGTCTCCGAACAAAGCTGATTGCTGGCTTTGTAGCGATGATAGTGATCATGTTCGCCGTCGGTGGCTCCGGTTACTACGGCTTGAACCAGCTAAACGAAAAGGTTGATTACCTCTCCGGTGCTGTCGCTGAAGCAACAGCCAACGTGACGACGGCCGTTCTTGAGGTCGATAACCAGATGACTGCGGCCAGTCGTCTGTCCTCCGGTAACGCGAAACAAAACGATGTACTCGATATCCAAAACAAACAACAGGTTATCAAGGAACTCCTCTCCAAAATCTTCGCTCAGGGCGTCCTACCCCCGCAACGCGAAGACCAACTTAATGTCGCGCTGACCGGTCAAAAGGTTGAGGCAGAAGCCGAAGGAGAAGGAGAAGGAGAAGGAGAAGGAGAAGGAGAAGGAGAAGGAGAAGGAGAAGCTGAGCTCGAAGACTTTGAGACCGAGCTTGGATACGAAGAAAGTCTCCAAGCAATGTTGAAAGACTTTCTAAATTTCCAAATGGCCAAAAACACCTTCCATCGAAAAGGCAATAACCTCGGAGATTATATTGCCGAGATGGTAGATATGACCGACCCTACCGCTGCGGCCCTTGGTGAGCACGTCCGGCACATCATGTATCTCGTAAGTCAGATGGAGACTGGGGACGACCCAGAAGACACCGCCGATGGCATCGAAGAAGTCGATGACATGATGGAGATGGTCTACGAGGAGCTCTGGGAAAACGACGCCTTCCAAGAGCTGAACGACGACGATGAGACCTGGCAAGAAGGTTATGAAACTCTATTCGAAGAGTTTCGCGAGACGACCGACGATTACATTTCGAAATTTGAGAGTTTCAAGGAAGCCAATGAAAACTATCTGATGGCGGCCGATACCTTCAAAGATGTTATCCGGGTCCTTGAAACCGACATGGAAACTATCACCGAAGAGGTCCTCGAAGAGGTTGTAGAGAAACGCAAGGTTGCAGAGACGTTGATCGTCGTCGCACTCGGCATCGGTATTGCGGTTGGTGTCCTCCTGGCTCTTGGTATCATCGCCTCGTTTACGGTGCCGCTAAACGACCTTATCAGCCGTCTTCGCGATATTGCTGAGGGTGAAGGTGACCTCACTCAGCGCATCGAATCGAATACCGACGATGAGATCGGCGACGTTGCACATTGGTTCGACCTCTTTCTCGACAAGATCCAAAACACGATTCAGCAGGTTGGGGTAACGACACATACGTTGAAGGACGCAGCTTCTGAGATGCTCTCAACATCGACCCGAATGAAAAACAGCGCGACGCAAACGGTTGAGCAAGCAACGCTGGTTTCATCTTCGTCCCTCGGTGTTAGCGACAACGTTACTCAGGTCGCGACCTCAACACAGGAAATTGATACCTCGATCCAAGAAATTTCAACAAACGTGACAAAAGCAGCCGAGATTGCCTTCCAGGCAGTCGAAGCGGCAGATGGTACCTCGCAAACCATGGAACGTCTTGGACAGAGCAGCTCTCAGATTGGCAACGTCGTGAAGATGATTGCGACGATTGCCGAGCAAACCAACCTCCTCGCTTTGAACGCTACCATCGAGGCGGCACGAGCAGGTGAAGCGGGTAAGGGCTTCGCAGTTGTTGCAAATGAAGTTAAGGAACTTGCAAAAGAGACCGCACGAGCGACTGAAGAGATTTCTCGACAAGCTCTCTCGATTCAGACCGAGAGCGAAGGGGCCGCGAAGGCGATCGAAAATATCAGTGAAGTCATCCGGAGTATCTCCGACTTCACCAATATCGTTGCGGCCGCAGTTGAAGAGCAGAATGCTACCATCAACGAGGTTAATAAGAACCTTACCCTGGCAGCGGATGGTGCTTCCGATATTGCAAACAATATTCAGATGGTTGCCCATGCCGCTGAAGATACGTCGGCCGGTTCAGCGGAATCGCAAACAGCTGCTGAGGCACTCTCAGTTATGGCCGCGGAGCTCAACGAGCTCGTCGGTCAGTTCCGCTACTAAAGCAATCTTCCCTATCGAGGCTGTGGATTTTAAGCCCGGCTTTCTGTAGAGCCGAGGGCGCACTTATGCGCAGCCGAATCATACCAGGGAGGGCGCCAGCACTATGGCGGTAGAGAGTCGATATCGAACCATCTGTGTCGAGGGCCCCATCGCGGTTGGGAAAACGAGCCTCGTGAATCGGTTGGCCGAGCGCTACAACGCTCGTATCGTTCTTGAGGAATTCGACGATAACCCATTTCTTCGAGAATTTTACCGAGACCCAGAGAGCGTCGCCTTCCAGACCCAGGTCTACTTTCTACTCGCGCGTTTTAAGCAGCAGGAGCGACTTCTCCAGCAAGAACTCTTCCATCCGGTAACGGTGTGCGACTATCTCTTCGACAAAGATCGAGTGTTCGCCAGCATGAACCTTAAAGATGCCGAACTCGCTCTTTACGAACGCATCTTCTCCATTGTTCGTCCACGAACTCTGAAGCCGGATGTGGTGATATATCTCCACGCGGATGTCGATATTCTGATGCAAAGGCTCAAAAAAAGAGCCCGCTCCTACGAGAGTGAGATCGAGCCAGACTACTTACGCGACCTGATGCGAGGCTATGACCAGCATTTCCGAACCTTCGACACCTGTCCGGTTCTTCGTCTTGATACTTCTGAGATTGATTTTGTCGGTCAGCAGCAACACTATGAGGCATTGCTCAATGTGCTAGAGACCGGAGCATCCGAGCCATGTGACCTTCGTCTTTCCCCCGGTTAACGGACGCCCCATGAGCCTGAGCGCGGAGATTCACACCAGTATCAAAGCGATCGGACAAGACGTTTGGGACCGCCTCGCTCCCGATAATAATCCCTTTCTCTCTTACCGGTTCCTCCATGAACTCGAGGCCTCAAAGTCGGTAGGACCGCAGGAAAGCGGATGGCTCCCTCATCACATTGAATTGAAAGACGGTGGAGATACCTGCGCGCTCATCCCCCTTTATATCAAGCTTGATTCCTATGGGGAGTATATCTTCGATTGGGCCTGGGCGCGCGCAGCGCATCAGGCCGGCATTCAGTACTATCCCAAATTGGTTGTGGCAGTGCCTTTTACTCCAGTGACCGGTCAACGCATCCTCTGGGGTTCTTCCGGCGAATCGACCGAGCTCTGGGCCAAAGGCCTCGAAGCTCTCAAGCTCTTTGCGAAGCGACTCGACGCCTCATCGGTTCATATTCTTTTCTGCACGGATTCCGAGAGCCGGCAGATCGCCCAACATGAAGGCTGGGAGGCCCGCTTAAGCCGACAATATCACTGGCAGCGCCGTCGCGAGTGGGTATGTTTTGAAGACTACCTGGATTCGATGAAATCGCGGCACCGCAAAGCCGTCCGACGCGAGCGGCGACTGATTAAAGAACAAGGGCTAGAAATCAGAGCACTCCGTGGCGAAGAACTCACACGCGCGCATTGGCAAAAGCTCCGCGATTTCTACCTTTACACCGTCCATGCCAAGGGAGGTTATCCCTACTTGAGCGCGGCTTTTTTTGAACAAGGAAACGCTCAAGCCAAACATGCACTCGCGTTCTTCGCTTACCTGAACAACGAGCCTATCGCGGGCGCACTCTGTTTTCACGCTGGTGGCAACCTCTACGGACGCTATTGGGGGACACAACTCTATTCCCCATCTCTACACTTCGAGCTCTGTTATTATGCGCCCATCGAATGGGCGCTGAGCAACGGGATTGACCGTTACGAGGCAGGTGCCCAAGGGGAGCATAAAATCAAGCGCGGATTCGAACCAGTGGCCTGTCACTCTGCGCACTACATCGTCCATCCTCGGCTAAGAGAGGCCATCGGCGAATATCTGAGTCAGGAACGTGCGAATACCGAGGATGAGCTTCTCTACCTCTCGAAGTTCTCACCATTCCGAGTGGAGCAAGACTGAGAGCGACAAACTACGCTTCCTCGAGAAGCTCCTGCCAGGCGGAGTAAATGGTCGCTGCAATTGCATCATCCATATGGCAATGATGCCCCCCCTCAACCGTTAGCTCTCTCACCGGTGCCAGAGCGTTGATTCGTTGGTCTTTACCCTTGGCAAACTGGAACATTCCTTGGCTTCCCGCTACCAGGATTTTAGGAATGCTTTTACTCGCTTCAAGCAGACTCAACACCTGTAGCTCACTTAAGCGAGACAATGAGCGCGTCTTAAGACGCGTGTCGGCGCTCCACCGAAAGCCGCCGTCACAATTTTCCAGTCCTCGCTGACTTAAGAATCGTGCTGCCTCGATCGAGACTTTCGAGAAGCCCTGCGCCCACCGCTGAGCAGCCTCCTCTTCGCTGACGAATACCTTTAAACGGTCGCGATCCTCGTGCCGATAACGCGGTGTGAGAGCTTCTTGGAGCTTCTCAGCGGTTACCTCTTCGTCGTTGCTCAAGGGACCAAGCCCTTCAAGCATCATCAAACGCTTCACTTTTTCTGGTCGAGCCCCAGCATAAAGCGCGCCTATTCCTGCGCCCATCGAATGCCCAACAATGTCAAACTCACTCCAACCCAGGGTCTCGACAACTTCATCGATGTCCAAAAGCCAATCAAGAAACGGGTAGGACGATCCATCGGGTCGATGAAATGACTGCCCATGCCCCGGTAGGTCGAGGGCAACCCAGTGCTCTTCTTTGCGCAGGTGGCGCATCAGTGGAATGAAACTCGCGGCATTGTCCAGCCAACCATGCAAGGCAAGAACCGGCCGACCTTCGCCCCGGTGCTCTAGACCTCTCAACTCTCCCAAGCGAACGCCGAGTGACCACTCTCTTATCACGAAGGTTTCTCCTCTGCCCCATCACCTAGCATCGCCTTCATGTTCGCGAAAAAATTAGCGGCTGCTGCGTCTGGGTCATAATTCTCATCCTGCATCGGCCGCTCTCGATCCCATCGTCGTACATAGCTTACTCCATCGGAGATCTCTTCAAGGAACCGAGATGGGGTCCGAGGGACCATCTTACCCCGCTGGCCACGCTGGCGTGCGAAGCTCATCCATAATCGCTGACGTGCGCGTGTGATTCCAACATAGCAGAGTCGACGCTCCTCAGAGATCTCACCGCCCTGCTCGATGCTTTTTTTATGTGGGAGGAGGTCTTCTTCAAGCCCGACCATAAACACGTAGGGAAACTCTAAGCCCTTGGCGCTATGAAGGGTCATCAAGGTCACTGTACCTTTATCTTCTTCGTCGTCCTCTTCATTGCGAATCAAGGTCGCGGATCGAACAAAGTCCAGTGCCAAATCCGCTCCATCGTAATGTTCTTCAAAACGCCTTACACCATTGAGCACTTCATCGAGATTCTCGAGACGACGGGTCACGATGGTAGGAGCCTCATCCGCTGCCATAATCGAGTCGCGTAACCGCGTTTCCTCAATCAATGCGTCGACAATCGACACCAACGTTCCGGACGGCTTTCCAACACCTTTGATCAGTGCACGGTAGCGACGGGTCAGGTCAACAAAAGACTGGAGTCCCGCCTTTGTTCGTGCGTTGAGGCCCTCAAGCGTTGACGACTCCTCGATCGCCTTACCGAGTGGAATACTGCGCCGGTCCGATAACTGCGTCAGCTTTTCGATTGTTGTGGCACCGATACCTCGAGCCGGAACGTTAATGATTCGCCGCAACGACATCTCATCGCGGGGATTTGCGAAAAATGACAGGTAGGCAATGAGGTCACGCACTTCTTTGCGTTCATAGAAAGCCTGGCCACCAACAACCTCATAAGGCAGGCGCTCAGATCCGAGAAACTCTTCAAATATTCGACTCTGTAAGTTTGAACGGTAGAGAATGGCGACATCTGACAGCTTTGCACCGGTTGAACGCAGTTCCCTAATCTTCTCGCACACAAACTCAGCTTCATCATCGCTGCCACTGCAAGTCACAATATCGACCGCAGCCCCGTCGCCTGACTCCGACCAAAGTTCCTTCGACTTGCGCTTCGAGTTGTTCGTGATCACATCGTTTGCAACATTTAAGATTGAATTCGTAGATCGGTAGTTCTGATCGAGAATTACCTCAAGCGCTCCGGGGAATTCTCGCTCGAACTTTAGAATATTTTCAGAGGCGGCTCCCCGCCATCCATAGATCGACTGGTCATCATCGCCCACGACACAGATGTTGTTATGACCCGCGAGAACCTTCAAGAGGTCCAGTTGGTCGGTCGACGTATCTTGATATTCGTCCACCATGATAAAGCGGTACCGACGTGACCAACGTTCTGCAACTTCCGGAACACGCAATGCATCCATCGATTTGATCATCAGGTCGTCAAAGTCGACAGCATTAAATGCCCGCATCTGCTCCATATACTTTGGATAGAGCTCGCTGGCAGCAAACTCGTACTCGTCCGCCCAATCAAATTCGACCGCCTTAAGACGAAGCCTCTTGGTCTTCAAAATGATATCGAGAATTTTCCCTGGGTCCAGGCGACGGTCGGCGACCTTGTGGAACTTCATGAGTTCTCTTACGACACCCAACTGATCAGACGTATCGTAAATACAAAAGCCTTTGCGCAGTCCCACAACCTTCGCCTCTTCCTTGAGAATCGAGAGCCCGAGAGAGTGGAATGTGGACAGCGTTACCTGGCGGGCGACCTTACCTACGAGGTGGGTTAAGCGCTCACGCATCTCCTTAGCTGCTTTATTCGTAAAGGTAACGCCAAGAATCTCCTCGGGTGAGACCCCTTCTTGGAGGAGGCGAGCGATTCGAAATGTGATAACGCGCGTCTTACCGCTACCAGCCCCGGCGAGCACAAGGAGAGGACCTTCCGAATGCATGACCGCTTCATACTGCTTCGCATTAAGGCCATCTAAATCTAGATGAGACATCGAAATCCTAAGAGCTAGGGGGGGCGTCGGCTCGTATTACCTGTGCTGATTTGCGAACCCTGAAGAGAGCGAAAAGCGTGTAGATGTTCAGCATCAAGAGCCCGGCTAAAAACGCGCCAACCATCATCCAACCTCTACGGCCAGCGCCAGGCTCGAGACCGACTTGGATAATGCGCGCTTTTTCAATTTTCGCCCGACCGAACTGGTCGCTGTAATAATCAAGAATGGCGCGATAATCCTGTCCGTAGCTCGGGTCGACAACCCTGCCGATAAGCGCAACTCGTTGGGTACCGCCGATGTTTTCATCGTCAGACGGGACTTCCAAGAAAACATTTGCACCGGTGAGCTTGAGGTATTTGTACTCTTTGGTCCAACCAGTCAGACCACGGAGTCGCGACTGTTGAACACCGCGATAATCAGTCAGACCCGCGACCTTTACGTAGGTATTGTGAGGGGGCAGCACGAAGCCCGTCTCCATCGGGTCTCCGATATCCAAGGGAGCAACCCGCTGGGTTGAAAAGTCCCAATCAAACCAATCTCGCATACCATAGAAATACCAGCTCAGGGTTCCCAAAAGAGCCAACATCACCATCACTTGTCGAGACTTAGCGCGACTCTCGGCGCGCAGCCGAGCAAGCTGTTCTTCAATTCCTACGAACTGGTCCACTTAACCACTCCCGACTACCAGGTTTTGGGTTCTGTGCTAGCACCCATCTTCCAAACTACCAAGACAAAAAAAAACACCCCGAAGGGTGTTTCTTTTTCAACGATTGAACCTAAACGAGGTGCGCTTAGTTTTCGAAGATCTTCTTGAACTCGCGCTCGATCTCGTCTTCGTCGCAGCCCTTAGCCACCGCTACCTCGCGAACGAGAAGACCTTTGGCTTGGTCGAGCAACTTGAGCTCGCAGAAAGAAAGATCTTTATCAGCTTTGAGGATGTAAAGGTCTCGAAGAACCTCGGCCACCTCATAGACACTACCGGTCTTAATTTTTTCCATGTACTCGCGGTATCGGCGGTTCCAGGTAGTAGTCTCGACACTGAGCGACTTCGCCTTCAAAATCTTGAGTACCTTTTCGACCTTACTCTTGCTGATGACTTCTCGCAGACCAACCTGTCGGATGTTGTCTGTCGGAACCATGATCTTCATTCCATTCTCGAGAATTCGGAGAATGTAAAAGGTTTGCTCAATGCCACCGATCGAACGGTTCTCGATCGCGGTTACCTCACCGACACCGTGTGCTGGATAGACTGCTTTATCGCCAACTTTGAAGGCTTCACGCATAAAAGATTTCCTCTCTTGTCCTTAGAGACAAAGTGATGTGTGCAGGTAGCACACCAGGGGATACGGGGGTCGCAAACTCACGTCGACACGATAGCATAAAATTTGGCCCTTCACAATTGATCTTCATTCCTTAATCGGTCTAGAGTCTCGGCCCGCTGTTACCACGCCGCCTACCAACATTAGACCCACCGCTACCTTCGGTTATTCAATTCTGAAGAAAAAAGTATAACTGATTATTTTCAATCACTTAGGGCGTCGTCACGTAGCCACATTCCCAGTCGTTGCACCGGGGCATCTGAGATAGCAGAGTAATCTAAGACACCATCTGACCACCGAGCCACTGAAAAACCACCTTGAGTAGAAAGTTCCAACGATCGTCTTAAGGGGCGCTCCATCGCGGGGATACGCTCCCAGAAAGCCGCTTTCTTCACTGGCGATACAAACACTGAAAGCGAGTCCCCTGAGGATGAGCGAAACTTTAAGAGTGCCCCTCTCTGTGCCCCGAGGTCAGTGACACGCCCCCCCACGAGTGAAAGTGCTTCTTTGGCTTTGAACTGAGGGTGCCGCACTGCAAATGAAACCTTTTCACTCAGGTACCTACGCACTGCATCGAAGTCAGGCGTGCTAATGTCGAGGGGAACATTGCTCGCATGCCAGCGCGTCATCGATGCTGTGTCTCTCTCCGACTCCGGACCAAGTGGCATCAAAACCGCCCATGCAAGCATTGCAGCCAAGGCAATGCCCACCCGCTGCACCCATGGAGAGGTCTTA
>JAYYQC010000465.1:0-2725 GCA_036128675.1 Myxococcota bacterium
GAGTCTTTATGCCGCCTCATCCGAGTCTCAAAAGGAGATTTGGTCGCAGTTACCTTTCAATCCAGATGACCCACTGGTTGTGAGCGAACGCATGGAGAAGCTCGCGTTTGACGCGAATGTAATCAGCATTGATGAATCGGCTTCAGCGGGGGTTACGCTCACCGGACTCAAGGATTCCATCGCTGAGCTGGGTGGCTAAGATGAGCGGTCGTGATGAACGGCCGGGTGTGTTCGAGGTAATCTCAGAGGACGGCAATGGTCGTGAATTTGTGCGTTGGAACAGAGTGTGAGGACGACGAGCATTGGTATGAGCGCATGGTCGAATGATGTGCGATTCAGCCTTCCATAAATAAATCAATCGGTTTATCTTGATAATGATAATCATTATCAGTAATATGTGGGGCGCTTAGAGACACCGGACCAACGTTCGAGGGAAGAACACATGGTGTCGATTGGAATCTATTACGGCAGCACGACCGGCAATACCGAGTGCGCCGCTTTACAAATTGGAGAGGCACTCGGTGCCCACGTTAGCGGCGTTTGGGATATTCATCGTCGCGAAGCCGAGGAACTCCTGGAGAGTGACGTTCTACTTTTTGGATGTCCGACTTGGCATATTGGCGAGTTACAGGATGACTGGTACGACTTTTTGCCCAAAATACGTAGCCTTGACCTCACGGGGAAGAAGGTCGGCTTTTTCGGCCTCGGCGATTCTTGGGGTTATGGCGATAATTTCTTAGATGCACTCGGCTTGCTCTGGGAAGAAATCGAGCCCTTGGGAAAGCCCGAGCTGATAGGAATTTGGCCAACCGCTGGTTACGACTTTGAGGCCTCCAAAGGACTCTTTGATGAGAAGCATTTCGTGGGTCTCGGGCTCGATGAAGACAACGAGCCGCACTTACATGAAACACGCATTCGCGATTGGACAAATCAGCTACGTAAAGAACTGGGCTTGCCGCCGGTCGAAACAAGCGCTGACGAGCAATTGCGTGTCGCGTCGGTTGGCTGAGCCCGTCAGAGCGCCAATGTAGATTTCCATAACGATATTTTTAAAGACGAATAGAGAACCGAGCCGAGCAGTCGATGAGCTGCTACATTGAGGGGGCTCGGGTTTTAGTCGCGCGCAACCAAGAGGACGCCACCTTGCATCTGTTGCTTTTCGAGAATGCGTACCAAGCTTTTGGTTGCTGAGTAATTTGGATTACGTGCGAGCTTCCGTTCGATGGCCTGATTGATCAGGCGGTCACGAACCGCTTGGTTCGTAGGAAGCTGATCGCAGGTAGCGAGGTAAGAGTATTTTTCGACATTGTAGCTTGAGGCGAGTAGCGACGTCAGCTCTTTGAGTAGGGGCTTGGCTTCTTTGACGTTAAGCTCTTTTTCTACTTTTGAGTCCATAAGCGGCCCGCAGTGTATGGAGACCTGCTCAGAGCGATGGGCGACCCAATCGACCCAGGTCTCAGGAATTTCGCATTCCATCTCTACATTTTTTTCGGCACCGCGACATAAATAGAATTCCATCATCTCAACCACCTCGTAAGAGACCAGGGTACCGATCTTGACTACGCATCGCTACATCAAAGGACATGTAGGGTTTGTAGATCTGTGAAGGATATCACGCGTTTTTGTATTCAAATCATACGCTTCGTCGAAATGTGATCTTACGGCTAGAATGCCTTCAATCGTCAAATAGACCGCTTTCTGTGTGCTAGATTACGCTTTGTATCGTGTTGAGATTCTCTCCTTGTGATCTGAGTCACAGAAACTCTGCATTGAAGGCGAATTGCACTATTTGACGCGTCAACCGACCGGAATAAGCGGAGAGCGTCATTGAAAGCCTCGATTCCTTGCCGAGCCAAGCCTCGTAGCTCCGTTAGGGCAATCCCTCATTTAAACGCATCCCGGTAATGCACGCTTGCTTGCGTTTTAAGAGTGGATGAAGCTGTGGAGGGCGTATTGAGTGAGCCACGGGGGGGCTGCATGCCTCACCGTGGTCAAGAAATATAGGAGCGGACGATGGGCTGGTTTTTAGCACCTCTCTACGACATGGCGATGAAGAAGACGGAAGCGGCGTGTCTGAGTGCATGGCGCGCCACGCTCTTGGGTCAAGCGAAGGGTCGTGTGCTGGAGATTGGCGGTGGTACGGGCGTGAACCTACAGTATTATCCAAAGGGGCTCGAACGCGTGGTGATCACCGAGCCCGACCCGGGGATGAAAAGGCAGCTCGATCAGAGATTTGAAGAGCTTGGAAAATCCGAATTTGAGACGGTGGATGCGGTAGCCGAGACCCTGCCTTTTGAGGATGCGTCCTTTGATACCGTCGTGTCGACGTTGGTCTTTTGTACGGTGGATGACCCAGTGCAGAGCCTTCAAGAGGTGCATCGGATCTTGCGGCCAGGCGGTGCGCTGATTTTTATCGAGCATGTTCATGCGCACGATAACCCAGGTCGAGCCCGCTGGCAGCGCCGCCTCGAGCCGGTCTGGAAAACCTTTGCGGGCGGATGTCATCTAACCCGCGATACCTTGGCGATGATTGAGGCAACCGGTTTCGCAGTCGACGACCTTAAACGCGAGAGTATCCGCAAGGCACCCCCATTTATTCGTCCCAGCATCCGTGGTGTGGCACTTAAGTCAGCGTGAGGGAAGCTCAGCGAACGGTTGGATGCTCTCCGCTGAGAGCAGCCGCTTCAATGCCGTATTTCGTTTCACCGTCGGGGGTCTGGATCGG
>JAYYQC010000466.1:0-11612 GCA_036128675.1 Myxococcota bacterium
GAGAGAATCGCATTGTAGCTAGAAACCTTGCGGAACTCACCCTCGTCAAGTGAGGCCAGATAATCGTATACTGGGGCCGCATCCCCAAACTCTTTCAAGTCGAAGAGAATTTCAGCGTAAAAGAATCGAAACTTGTACGCATTGTCTGAGTCAGAGAACCGGCTCAGGTATTTCTTGTAAAGGTCACGTGCAAGCTTGTAGGTGTCAACCAGCTTGGTCTGCTGAGCTTCTTTGTGTTGCTCAGTTACCAGTCCTGAAAGTTCATCTTCAACGATCTCATTCGCCTGCTCGACCGCGCGCTGGTTGTCAGCATTCCGCTTCGCCCAAGGACCGTCTGGAGAATAAAGGTCAACGAGGGTGTTGGCTTCGCGTCGGACGTCCTCTTTTGAGTCAAGCTGAGCCCACGCGTTCATGATTGCTGACTGATTTACGGGTGCTTTTGGATGGTATGGGTAGAGTTCATTCAGCTTCTTGAAGAGCTTGATTTCTACGTCGTACTTACCTTCTTTGTCGTAGAGAGCACCGAGTCGACGCAGCTTCTCATAAGCTTCTTTCTCACTGACTTCAGTCTTGTAGTACTCGAATGCATCATCAACCGCATCGAGGTGTGAGTAAGCTCGGATCATGTCGTTGAGCGCTTCGTCTCGAAGCTGGACTTTTTTGGTGTCCTTAGCGAAGCCAACGACCTTTCGGAACTTCTTCAGCGCCTTGGCGTAGTCACCGGTGTTGTAATCGCACCAAGCCAACTTGTAGTAGGCGTAGGTGTAAATACGCGCGTCATCGACCTTCTTGCCGAGCTTGTACGCCTTCGCATAAGCCTTGATCGCTTGGCTTAGCTTTCCAGCGTCATTGAAGTAATGCTCCCCAATCTGAAGATAGGCGTCCGGACCATATTGGGACTTCGGGTATCGCTTGATGAGCTTGACGTACATCCGTATGCCTTGCTTCTTCTTACCCGCTTGGTAAAGGGCACTGCCGAGGTTGTAAAAGATTTCGTCGTTACGCTCGAATTTAGGAAAACGCTTAAGAATCTCACGGTAAAGCTTAAGCGCCTTGTCTTCGAACTTTGTGAACGAAGCGTAATCCGCAGATTGCTTCACGTCAGGCTGCTTACCTTCACCGCCTGCTTCATACCACTTGTCCATTTTCACAGAAAGCTCGTCCATGGACTTGATGTAGAGATAGCGAGACTTCTGCCAGAACTTCTCTGCGAGACGGAACTTGAGGATCGGTTCTCGCGGGTCCTTCTTGGGTAAGGTACCAAGAAGGGCTTCGGTCTTCTTGATGGTCTCATCTCGAAGCTTATCTGCGCGCTCAGTCATATTCTTGCCGCGCTGTTTTGCGCCAATCTGAGCAGGAGCTTTTCGCTCATCCTTCTTGTCGGCATCGTCGCCTTCGAGACGCTTTTTACGACGCTCAGCACGCGCTTTCGCGTCGTCGTCAATCTGAGCCATCGCAGGAGAGGTCGCCACCAAGCTCCCCGTAAAGCCGACCAAGAGGCCGAAAGAAATTATCATTCTAGGCAGAAGCTTCATCATCTACACCTTCTTTCACCGCACCTAACGATGCGGACACAATCTTTTAGCGTTCGATACTTACTCGCACTCGCTTCGAATCGAGTGTTGGAAATAGCCAAGTTCGCCTTTCCAGTATTCCTTCTTGAAGCTCCAGTGCTGCCACTGGTCAGATTCAATGTCTGGACGCGGCAATCGAGCACGACGGCCTTTCAAAGTCTCTCGACCGGCATCAAGCCAGGTCACCTCTGCTTCGGAGACTTCAAGGTCAATCAAGTCGATTTGAGATTCAAACTGCTTCAATGAAGCCGCACGCGAGGCGATCTGGTTCTTCGTCCAGCCACCCACCGCAATTTCGAGCCCGGCAAGCTGGTCTTCGATGATAGCCATGAGGTCATCAGCCAAACGTGAGCCAGACCACTCAGAAACTTCAGCCACGCGACGCGACTCCCACTTAATATGCTCCAGCATGTAGTGGTATTCGCGGAACTTGTGACTCTTACGAACATCGCGCGCTACTTCGGCAGGAATGCCGCCACCGAGGCTTACGACATCTTCGTAATAAGCTTTCGCGGTTTCTTTGTTGGCATCGAGATATTCGCCGAGAGAGGTCGATACCGGTGAGTAGGTAGACTTATAGGTCTCAACCGCTCGACGTACTCGGTCCCACTGGCAGTTTACGAAATAGGTAATGCCCTGGATAACGTAAGCTTCGGGAATGAAGAAGCTGGTAAAATAAGGTGAAGTTACCGAGTGAAGCTCACCAAGCGCTCGACCATAATTTTCCTGCTTGTAGTAGGCCCATGCACCTTCGTACATCGCGCTAAACCAGGCTTCTGAGAAGCGAGGAACAGCTGCGTACGCATCAGCGCTTTCTTGGTATTTTTCTAATCCGTAAAGCTGTCGAGCCTTCGCAACCAATGCAAGGTTACGAATCCGAACCTCTTGGTCAATGATCGAGTCAGCCGGGATACCATCGATGACGGCTTGGAACTCTACGAGGGCGTCATCATCACGCTTTTCGCGCGCTGCGAGAAGACCGAGGAGATACTTCGCTTTCGACCAGATGAATCGATTCTCGGAGCCAACGGCGCCCAAGTAAGCTTTAGCCTGGCGACGCTTGTTCTGCCGGTACATAAGCTCGCCAATCATGAAGTTAACCTTCGCGATACGACCGGAGTCCAGCTGGCCAAAACCCTTCGGGTCGAGATTGTTATTGAAAAGGCTTGGGACCAGGAGTGAGTCGTGGAGCTTCTCTTGGACAGTCATCAGACCTTCGATGGCGTTGAGGTAGTAGCGGTTCGCACGACCTACTTCAAAGATGTCTCGGAAATAGAACATGCCTGGAACGAGCAGATCCATCCGTACCAAAGTCTCACCCAAGTAAATAATTGCTTGGTCGCGATTGTCGGGATTGGGGTCATTCTGAAGCACGCTGTAAAGCGTGAGTGCTGCGTCTTCGTACTCTTCGTCCTTAAAGAGGCGAAGCCCTTCCTCAAGTGTAGAAGCATAAGCGAGAGACGGAAGGAGCATCGATAGAGCGACAGTCAACTTCAACAATGTTTTCATGTTAATACCTCGTTCGTGTCGTATCGATTAAAGAAGGATAGATGCGCCCATGAAGATGAGCATGTTGTTACGAATATCGGTTGTCGGCTGAGTCGTTTATTGATCCCGGTCTGCGTAAACAATGTCGCGAATCTCAACCCGTAGTCCGAACATCTCCGAGAAGAAGAAACGAAATCCGCCGCCGACATGGCCGGCAATCTTGTACGAATCGACGCCCTCATCTGGCCGCCGAGTACCAAGGCCAGGAACCTGGGTGGTATTCGTACATTCCTGTGTCGTCGTATTCCCTGCAGCCAGCGCGCAGGTTTTCAGAGTGGTGGAGAGACCAGCACCAACGGTGACATAAAAGTCGTAATCAAGAAGGTTGTCGTAGAACTCCAGCTTTCCGTAGAAGGCCGAGAACTGAGCACTCAGCGCCCCGAAATAATCCATCTGCTTGAGGTCGACGTCCTGTGGCGACAGGTTTTCGTACTGGCGAACATCGATAACGAGCGCCGAGTAAAACGGGATGAACGCGTATGGAATCGAAGTAGTAAATTCTACCGCGAAGTTTTCCCGCACGTGATACGCAAGCGAGAGGCCCGCTCCCAAGTAGCCAACGAATTTCGGGTTCATTGCGGTGACGAAGTATGGCGTGATCTCAAAGCCATTTTTCTTTGTATAAGCCCGGCGCTGCGCGACGTAGATCGACTCATCCTCGGTCACTTTGACACGTGGCGAGCGGTCGATGTCGATACCACCAACTTCAACACCGTCGATACCGGTCACAGGCTCACCAAAGACTGGGTCAGCTGGGCTATCAGTCTCTTTATCGTCATCCTTATCGGTCGATGTCGGAACAGGTGCTGGCTTGGGTTTGTTCGAAGTAATTTGAGCCAAAGCTTCTGAAGAAGCAAAGGTGAGGGCCATCAGTACAATGAGCGGTCGTAACATCAATTAAGTCCTTTTCGTATTGATGAATTAGAAGCGATAAGAGAGGCCGAACTGCCCCATGACATAGTTCGTCAAATAAAGCGTCTCGGTCGGGTCGGCGTCGTCTGGAGCGAAATCAAACTTGTCCAGATAGAAGAGCCCGCGCGCTTCTGCTCGAAGAGCTAATTCATCGAGGATGTAGATTTTAAGACCGCCACCGAAGGTCGCATGCGGCGCTGGCGAGAGGTTCTCATAATCGACCACGAAGCCTTCAAGGCTAGCCTGATCGCGGATTACAACTGGCTTACGGAGGCCATGAATTCCGGCACCGGCGATGCCATAAACTTGGAGATTTAAGGCCAACTCACTAACGATGTTCACCTTTCCGTAAAGCGGTGCCCAAATCGCGCTGACTGACGCGACGTAAGTAAGCTCTTTAAAATCCGGAAGGTTTGGCTGTAGGTCACAGTCAGCTGGTTCTTGCTGACACTTTGTAACGGCCTGTCCGATGACACCTTCTGGCCCAGTCACCAGCCCTGAGAGCGAGCCACTGGCGTATCCACCCGACACGTTCAAGCCGACGGTCTCGGTGAAAAAGTAGGTGTAGTCCAAAAGACCGCCGAGATGAGCGGAATATCGGTCGATGAGCGAAGTCTGAAAGAGGAGGCCTAATTCGCTGGCCCCTTTGGAAACGAAACGCTGCTCCAGGATGAGCGGTAGCGCGTCGACATCGAAATCACCAAATGGGTCGCTATCATATTTAGGTGCTTCGGACGCTTGTGCAGGCAAAGCTGCAACCAGCAATGAAAAAATTGAAATGAGCATCGATCCCTTACGCACGGTTCCTCCTACGGTCCAAACCCTCATCGCGGTAGTGGTTCGTGAAATCCAATAAGTATCCGCTCCTCGTAGTACGATGGAGTGTGCAAAGTTTGCTCTCTGCTTGGGTACTTTAGATTGTCTCCCCTGAACGCTGCATTTCTACCGCTGAGATGCCCGCGAGGTGTACCAAAACCTGACAACACCTGCAAACATCCCACACCGCCGGAAACCTACCGATAGGAAAGTTAGGATGTCCAGCGGGGCCACCGAAATTCTGACCTTTCACGTACAATTTTTTATATTCGTGATCATAAAAAAGTTCATCAGGGTTTCAGTTACCTTCATCAATACCCTTAAATTTGCTTGATTTTTTCTAAATCATCGAAGAAATGCCGATGAAAGGGAGCAGAGTCCAATGCCAAGCTTAAACGAACTACTTAACACACCTGAGCGTCGACCACAGGTCTTAGCCGCCTGCGCCGACCTCGTTGAAGATGAACTCAATCGCGCAAAAGGTATGTCAGGAATCGCCCTTCGAACAGCCTTCGGCGTGATCCAAGCACTCGATAAAGAATTTGTTCGTAAGGCGCTTGATAAGCTCTTTGATGACTTTATTGGTCGGTTGGAACCGTTTTGGTCCGCAACAACTCCATCAAATGTTGAGCAAGATTGGTCGCGCAATGCCCCGGATGTGGCCGATGCTTTGCTCGGCGCCGCAGACGCTAAGGTGGCCCGGGCGAAAAACCAAACCGTTCAAAAGGTATACAAGAAGCTCCGCCCGAAAGCGGCACCTTATGTCGAGAACGCCGTCCCGGGTCTGGCTCAAGTGCTTACGTCGTTTGCCTGAGACGCCGAGTACACCTCAAGACCAACCACCCCAAAAGCAGCCATGCCCAAGGGCCAGTACCACCGCCCGAACCGGAACACGTACATCCAGAGTCGCTTTCGGTATCGTCGGCTGAGCCCCCACCAGGCGGGGCTACAGCACCACCATTTGGCCAACAAAAGTCCGCCTCTAAACCCTCGATGCAGGTAAACTCTAAGTCGAACTGACCATCACCATCGACATCCGAGCCCTCCGGACACCCAACTTGAGTAAGAGCTTCACAGGTACGGCTACAGGCGGAAGCATTTCCGTAGGTTAGGCAAACCCCAGAATCGCAGTCGCTGTTCGAGCGACACAGCGTCCCGAGAGCCTGCCCCGATTCGCCGTCTGCAGGAACACAGCCCGGCTCACCACGTTGACAACAAAGTCCGAATGACTCGTCACAAGCTTGATCCTGGAAAGTCTGACAAGCCTGATCCAAACCACATTCAGCATCGGTCGAACACCGCTGATAGCACTCGGCCAAGGTCTCTTGCTCGAAGAAGAAGCATCCTTGCCCAGGACCACAGATCGACTGCTCGGGTGCCGAACAGTTCTCCCCCTCGGTTCGAAGATCGAAACACCCCCCAAACCTTCGCTCGGCTGAAGGGCCTAAGCAGTTACCCGACTGATCTACACCGTAGCAACAGCTCAGATTGGGGTCTGCACAAGGATTGTCTGCGTCACAGTAGAGCATGCACGTACCCTGCGTAATCGAACAACGCGGCTTAAACGCGAAGCACACAAGCCCGGGACCACAAGGATTGTAAAAGGTGGGATTGAGAACATCTTGGCCTTGGAGACAGAGCTCGTTTAAGTCGCCAAAGTTTTCATCCGCACATGTTGTTGGGCTCTCGGGCCAGCATCCCTGGGTTCCATCGTTTAGCTCCAGGCATGTGAATCCCTCGGCGCATTGGCCCTCGGGGCCACAACGTTCCGTGCAATAAGAGCGACTCCCATCGCCAATACAAAGCCCCGAGAGGCAATCAGACCCTGAAGCACAAAGGGAACACAGCCCACCGACCTCATTGATATCTTCAATGCCGGGTCGACAGAAGCTAGACGTTGCGCCGGTTAAACCAATTGCCTCTGTCGCGCAGACAAAGCCCTCACCGCAGTCGGCACCGGAAAGACAATTGGGTGCGCAATAACCGTATTGAGTGGACCCAAGTGGTTTCACGCAGCTTGTACCCTGGGGACAATTTCCATCGCCAGTGCATGCTTCCCAAGTATCGGACGTGGTTGTGACGCCAGGGTCCCTTGGAGGATAGAGACTACAAATTCCATTAATTTCATGGGGTGAGAGTCCAACCGCTGTACCCGTACCGGTGCCTTCTGGAAACATCACAGCGTCACCGCAACGTATATGTCCCAAACCGAAAAAATGACCGGCTTCATGGAGTGCTACGCTCTCGATGTCGTAGCAGCCAGTCTCAGTTCGCGAACAACCCAAGTTGCTACCATTTTGTTGAACCCGCCACTGATAATCGCGGTCGTTTAAGATGATATCAGCATCTACAACAAAACCGGTTTCGCGATAATAGGAAGCGACCGTAATTCCCACCGTTCCAGCGTCGAGGACACCTTCGTCATCGGCACCTTCCCAAGAAACCAAATTGATAGACGAAACCAATTGTCCGCCCACCACCTGGTCGCCACCGTTTTCGCCACTAAAGAGTCCAGGCTCGACACTCACCTGAATATTGGGTCGTTTCGTTGATGTACATCGCGCATCTGCCCAGGTAGCAAACGCCGAAGCAAAAGCATCTCGGCTAAGCTCTGGAGAGATCTGCTCATTGCCGGTTCGAGTTGGACCTTCAGCACTGTGATACATAAGAATTTCAGGCCGGTCCGCGGCGGGATCACGCACCCAGCGATTTCCCATCGGATAAAAATTGTCGTCACTCACACAGGGCAGAGGTTGGTTCAGTTCTTCGGCGGCAGCGGGGACCGAGAGCACGCTCAAGACCAATAACAAACATCGAACAATCATTTGGGTCGACCTTCTCGCAGCTTCGCA
Source organism: Myxococcota bacterium (assembly GCA_036128675.1). GTDB lineage: Bacteria > Myxococcota > XYA12-FULL-58-9 > XYA12-FULL-58-9 > JABJBS01 > JAYYQC01. Next base: position 7,703 of record JAYYQC010000466.1, read on the forward strand.
ATCACATTGAGTTGGGCCTTGAGGGAACGTTTCTGCCACGGCTGCTCGACAGGCTGGCCTTCGCCGACAATATCAAGTCCACTCAAAGAACGGCGCAACCACAGGCGTCCATCGGCTCCTTCGGTCAGAGGAAGCCACCCATAGGATAACCCCCAGGGACGGTATGCTAAGCCATGCTTACTCAGATAGACCAACGCCTGATCGCCAACTTGAGGTCGAAAACTCCCCGCAACAAGACTGACGCGCCCTTGAAGCTCCCCCCCCAAGACTTCAATCGTAATAAGCTGTTTCGGTTTTAGGGCGCTAGACCCGGGCCGCCATGAGACCTCTCCCTGAACATCCTGGACCAAGAGGGTGCCGCGGTGAACACGTGTATCAACCGCTCTTACAGTGATGAGGACCACCTCATCAGCCCGCTGAATAACGGCTTCCTCCGTGGGTGCCCAGACTGTCGCCCCCATCAGAGTACTGAGAACTAAAACGCATGGCAGCATCGACGCCTCCTCAGACCTAAAGGTAGCTCGGATCTTTAGTGAAACGACAGAAAATTGTGGGAGGCTTCTAACCGGCTAGATAACGCCTCAAGAACTCAGCTCGATAAGTCCCTTTGACTTAAGACGGTAGAGAGCCTCAAGAGCATCGAAACGTGGCTGCCCACTTAACTGCAGCAGCTGCGAAACCGGTGTTCGCCCGTCGACTTGAGAGAGGAGAAAGCCCGCCATGGCATCCAGATTGCTCTTTAAAAGCTCATGAGAAGCTACACCAACCATGAGGAGACCGGAGTCACCGCCAAGCTCACTCAACCACATCGCTTCAAGCTTGGGCATGCAATGTTGCCTAGCAGCCAACACCATCGGGTGTTTCGGGGCGATTGCCTCAAGCTCATTTGCTAAGACTAAGGCACCACTTAAATCATCAGCCCGAAGACACTGCTGAAGTGATTCCAGCCGCTCATTGAGTCCCGGCACCTCGGTAGACACTTTCTTCGCAGGCGTTGGAGCAGATACCGGTGGGGCAGGACTCAAGTTTTCAGAGCCCAGCGACGGCTCTTTGTCGGGAAAGTGACCACGACCAACATAGGGGGTCTGCGGACTCTGGGGCACCGCTGGCTCCGTTGGCTCGGCTCGTGCGGGGGGGGCTTCATCCACGACGGGAGGATGGACCTTTGGTATCGTAAATGACTGAGTCGTATTCGAGCGTAAAACCAGCTCTCTCTCACCTGACTCGACCTCGATTGGCGGCATACTCAACTGAATGTGCTTGGCGAGGTCAACGCAGGTCTCGCGTTCCGCGAGAGATAGAATCTCAGGCGCAACCTTCTTCAGATGCTTGAGATAACCGACGGCCCGTCGCTCACCAGGTGCCTGCTCCAGCGCACGCAGCCAGACCCGCGCAGCACCGGCTAAATCTCCAGCCGAAAACAGGCTCACCCCGTGAGCAATCAATTCTTCGGTTGACCTGACGTCCATCGACTTCCTTAATTATCACGGGTCCGCTTCACCATTATGGTGTACTTCCTCTGCTTAAACGTGTCGAGAAAGCCGCTAATCATCCGGGCGCGATTCAAGCTCTCGAATATGTTCTTTGATGATGGATAGTTGCTCTTGAGCTACCAACTCATCGCCCGCCGCGAAGAACGCGGCCGCCGCTGCCAATCGATAATCCAATCTGCTGGGGGCATTGACCACCGCGCGATCGGCAAACTCAACAGCGAGCTCAAGACGCCCGGTTAGAAGACAATAATCCGCGGCCTGTGCTGCGATGGACGCATAATCAGGAACTAGGTCGGCTGCCTCAACGATTTTATTCACCGCTGGCTCTATCAGACCGACCGACCAATCATTTGTCGCTTGTTTCGCTAACTTGTGTGCACGCTGCCGCTTCCACTCAGACGAAACCTCTGTATCAAGTGCCTGAAGCTTTGGGTCGTCTGGTGCAATTGCGAGAGCAAGTTGGATTGCGCGTGCACTTTCCTCGACCAACCCCTGACTAAAAGCGTTTACCGCCTTCTGATAGAGCGCATGGGCGTCCAATCCAGCAACTCGATGCGCACCGGAACTCTCACCCTGCGGTTGTGGTGGGGGTGGAGACGTAGATTGCGAGCGTAAAGACTCGCGTCGGCGCGCTTCGATCTGTGCGCGCCGCTCATCCATCGAGGCCTTTTTGTTGCTTACCGATGCCTTCGCAACGGGAGGCGTTGAAACCTCTTCCTTGTGTGGAGTCGGATTTGAAGCAACCGCCGCGACGCCTGGATGGATCGAGACCTCCTCCGGGAGGACCTGCTCTACCAGCCTTAAGAATCTACCGGGCTCCATCAGCCAAGCGCACTGCGGGCTTGCAGCCTTACTCGGCGGGTGGGGTGCCGAATCGCGTAGCCGTCTTAACCGTGAGAGTAATTTCTCTCCACGTATTCGCTCAGGCCCCCTCAACCCCTTGAAGCGGCGGAGCCAAGTATCTGAGATAACTCGAAAATTTTCGAATGCCGTTTGACGAGAATCCGTAAGTTCAGGCCAGAGAATGGTGGCTGGCAGACGGTCTAACGCTAGGTGCCCCGTTTCGATCAAGCGACTAAGCTGAACGGGTCGCTGGTTCGTCGCTGCCTTCCCCGGAGGGGGCGAATCAGAAGGGCTCATTGTCTGATGCTCGCTTGTCGATGTTTCGGGATGTCCAATAAGCCCCGCAGCCAACAAGGTCTTCAGGGACGCATGCACCTGCTCGAGCCCTAGACCTGTCGCCCTGGTCAGATCATCCACAGTCTGAGCAGCCTCAAGCCGAGACCAAATGAATCCGTCGGTTGCCGAAAGCGGCGCGTCGACAGGCAGTTCCGAATCTCGGCGAATGAACTTTTGCGTCATCTCTATTCCAATTTTCCCTTCGTATCCTCAGTCTCTCTGTCATCCTCGGCCTCGTCAACTTTGTGGGATTCGCATCAGGCCAAGAATCTGTTAGACCTGGGCGGCAGGAATCAATCAAGAGAAGGATACAATGCAACAAGTTCTGGTCGTTGATGATGAAGCGAACATCCGAAAAGTTCTAAGTGCCCAAATTAAAGCTGCGGGCTACGAGGTCTTGGAAGCGACCAATGGACTCGAGGCGCTCGCCCTCATTCAGCAAGGTGAAATAGATGCCGTGATTTCGGACCTCCGCATGCCACAACTCGATGGATTAGGGCTCCTCAAGAAGGTTCAAGAGATTGAAATTGCCCCGCCAGTGATTGTTATTACCGCGCATGGCTCAATGACAACGGCCATCGAGGCCATGAAGCTTGGTGCCTTCGACTTTATCACGAAACCGTTCGATAAGACCGAACTGCTGAATGCTTTAAGAAAAGCAACATCCGCCTATGCGCATGAAATCGAATCTCAGAGTGGCTCGCTCGATTTCGAAGGGCGCTTCGACATTATTGGAACCTCTTCTGGCATGCAGTCTGTTTACAAGGTCATCGAGAAGGCTGCTGATACACCCTCGACAGTTCTGATTACCGGCGAGTCTGGTACCGGTAAAGAACTCATCGCTACAGCGCTCCACCGGCACTCCCAGCGTGCGGACAAGCCTCTGATCCGTGTGAACTGTGCCGCTATTCCATCTGACCTCATCGAGAGCGAGTTTTTCGGCTACGAACAAGGGGCGTTTACAGGAGCCGTGAGTAGCAAGCCGGGTCGTTTTGAGTTGGCCGATGGAGGCACACTCTTTTTGGACGAGATCGCTGAGATCCCACCGGAAGTCCAAGTGAAGCTCCTCAGAGCACTTCAAGAATCCGAATTTGAGCGCATCGGTGGGGTGAAGACAATTAAAGTCGACGTACGGGTGATAGCGGCAACCAATCGGAATCTACTCGATGATATTGACCATGGACGTTTTCGAGAAGACCTCTATTACCGCCTCAATGTCGTGCCCATCGAGTTGCCCC
>JAYYQC010000467.1:0-6839 GCA_036128675.1 Myxococcota bacterium
GACCGATACTGCCGGTATGACGATTACGAAGAGCGTCGGCGGTCAGCTTGGCGCGCTTCTCAAAATTCGCGATGAAGATTTGGAAGAGCAGAAATCCTACCTGGACGACGTGGCCTTTAACTTCGCAAACGCAGCAAATACCGCGCATGGCAACGGCTTCGATATGGATGGAAATGCCGGGGTTGACCTCTTTACGGTCAGTGGGACCCAAGCGGGTTCAGCCATTTCCCTCCAGGTAAACACCGCGATTTCGAATGCAGCGGATCCTGCAAGGCTTTTGGCTGCAAAGGCCGCTGCAACCAATGGCAATGGTGACGGCACAGTCGCCGAGCAGATTGCCGACTTGGATGAGGCACTCTTATGCGCGACTGGAACAAAGACGGTCTACCAGCAGGTGAACTTGATGGTTACCAAGCTAGGTCAGCTCGTACGGGACTCCGAGCAGAGTGCGGAGTCGGCAGAGAGTCGCCATATCGTTCTCTCCGATTTGAAAGATGCGGCAGTAGGCGTCTCAATCGAAGAGGAAATGGTTGCACTTCAGACCTATCAGAAGTCCTTTCAGGCGGCGTCGCGCATTATCAGGACCATCGATGAAATGATGGGCACCCTGGTAAACATGTAGAGTGAGGTGAGGTATGCGGGTTACGGATGGAATGCTCTTTCGCCAAATTAACCGAAACGTTCGCGTGGCGAAAAATCGGCATGCGGACACCTATGAAATGGCTCAGACCGGGGTGCGGGTTTCGCGGCACTCCGATGATCCAGTTTCCGCTTCGAAGTCTCTGGTCATTCAGAACTCGCTCTCCAGACTCGATAGTCAGGCGCGCATCGCGGCTGGGGCGGAACGAAATCTTGCGACGACCGAGAGTGTGCTCTCCGAAGCGGAAGGTTTGATTCGTCGAGCAACCGAGCTGGCGGTTCAGGGTGCCAGTGAGTCGCTGAGTCTTCGTGACCGTCAGGCTTTGGGGTTAGAGGTTGAGCAGCTGAAAGAACAGATGCTCGCCTTGGCCAACACCGATCTGGGCGGCGTCTATATCTTCGGCGGCAATACAAATACCACGGCCCCATACAGTGGTGCGGGCATCTATCAGGGAGATAATGGGACCCGAGAGGTCGAAGTGGCTCCGGGACTCAAAGTCTCGATGAACGTTCCTGGACGTGAGATCTTTGGTATCGGTACCGATGACGATGGGAGTGGCGCACTTGAGATGGCTAACTTTGAAAAGACCGTTTTTGGGGTCTTAGAGGACCTCAAGACTGCTCTGGATAACGACGATACGGATAATATCTCTGGGGCGCTTACCGATCTAGAGACCTATGAGAACCGGGTCCTTGGCGCGCGTGTTAAGGTCGGAACCTGGCTGAAGACAACCATGTCGGCGACGGGAATTCGTACCGAGATTCAGACCGCGCTCGAACAGGAGCGGGCGAGAACAGTCGAGATCGACGCAGCAGAAGCGTTCAGTAAGTTTTCTCAGACTCAGTTCTCACTCGAAGCCTCCATTGCTCAGGCTCAGCGCATTATGCAGAGCATCAGCAGCAGCGCTCTTTTCTAAGGTGCGTTAGTCACCACTTCATCCACAGCCTCTTCTGTTGGCCTGCCCAGTCCTTCCGTATTAGTGTGAAGGATAGAGTGACTGCTTGAGGGGTTTGTGTGACACGCTTAGCCAAGATTCTCATTGCTGAAGATGACCACACCATCGCGCATGTCGTGGAGCGGGTGCTGGAAGATACTCAGCTTTACCGCGTTGCCTGGGTGACCGACGGTGATGCGGTACTCGAGGCGGTTGCGGAGGATATGCCGGACCTGGTGCTCCTTGATCTGATGATGCCCAAGCGAAATGGCTTCGAGGTGTGTCGTGCGCTTCGAGAAGACCCTCGCAGCCAAGACCTCCCCATCTGCATTATGACCGCACTGACCGATGAGAGAGCACATCAGACTGCGCGCGACGCGGGTGCCGACGATATTCTGATGAAACCATTTAGGGCCAACGCGCTGAGAAGCCTGGTTCGTACCCATCTATCGAGCATGAGCGAGGTCGCTCTCGAGCCGGCTACGCTTCATCCCAGCCCCCCGGATGCTCCGAGTTGGAGTCAGCTGGTGGGCTCGTTTAGACAGCTCACACGGTCTTTAGCGACTTTGGAGCTCGAAAACGCTGCGCTGGTGGCAAATGTCAACGAATTGAAGCTGCTCGTGCAGCAGGCCGAACGACGCCTCGCTGACACACTGACGGCGCAAGAGAGCCCTGAGGAGCTCGATATCCGGGTAGTTTTCCGTGAGTGGGGGAGCCGTTACTTTGGTGAATCGCCCGCGCTTGAGCAGGACGATGCGTTGGTTGACCGATCGACCGCGTTTCTATCCGAGGTAGACGCCGCGACGCTTGAGACCTTTCTCGAGTCTCTTTACTTCGACATCACGGCGGGTCCCGGTCCCGGTCCGGCTGTCGAATTAAAGTGTGAACGAAATGGTCAGACCTTGGCGCTTCGTTGCAAGGTGGTTTCGCCGAAAGCATCGGTGCCAAACGGTCTCTCGGGCTTTTCGATCGAATTGAGTAAGCTGCTAGGTATCTCTGTATCGCTCAACGATGCGCCAGATGGCCAGCCTGAATACTTCGTTTATTTGCCTGCGTCTCAGAGCCTGGCTCCATCAAAACTTGAACGACCGGTGGATGAGGCGATCCTTGAGGAAGCTTGGTCGGGCCTCTTGGTGTCGGTAAATGTCGTGCTTTGTACTGACAAAGGCGACATTCGGGGTTCACTTCGAGCGCTGGGTCCGCGCGGTGCCGTGTTGGGGCAAACTTCCGACCCAACCGACCAGTTAGGCGCCTTTGAAGGAGAAGTGTTGGACCTTCGTTTTCCCGAGTTTGGCGACTGTAAGGCCGGTGCGTTTCTTTATCGGCGTAATGGCGAGTGGGCATTGTTGTGGCGAAATGTAAGCAAAGAGAGCATGCGTATTTTGAGTGATATACGACGAAGTGCTCCAGGTGGCGGTTTGTTGACAACCGACAGGTAGCCGTCACTCAGGTTGTCGGCTTTCTGACAATGTTGCCTACGACCGACCCTCAAGATAGGTGATTGCCCTAGTCATTGGGCGATGATCCGTCCTACTTTGCGGTTTTACGGCCCGATTTGCTCATTCTTCAATGTTGGCACGCTATCTGCTTACCCTAATAGAGAACCCCACAAGGGAGGATGAGGTGAACAGTACAGCAAGTATTAAAGAAGGCAGTACCGAGATGGAACAGGGTGTGGATGTTCATGAGTTATTGGCTGACCTCGAGGAGCAACTCGAGAAGTCAATTGCGATTTTTGCACCTGCCGTCACGGAAATGAAGGAACAATTTAAACAGGCGGCGAGTGACATCGAGGATGAATGCGATGCGACCAAACTCATGGTTGGTCTTGATTCGGTTCAAAGCTTTCTGGCTCTTTTAGAGCAGGTTTGCACCTCTTTGGGACAGACTCCAGATGCGGTCATTGCATTTGACAGCGGCCTCTCAAGTGCCTTGGAAGCACTGGATCAGGCCTTTACGCGGGATGAAACCCCGGCTGTGATCGCGGCCACGGTAAGAGAGTCAATTAGTCCGGTATTCGATCAATGGCCTGCGGCTGAGGTCGCAATTCGGAAATGTTACGCGCAGGCTTAACTCCTCCGCGATCATAAATGTCAACTTTTTGACTCAAGATAGAATGCCCCTCGCCGATTCTATTCTCGTAGGGGGTTGAAGAGCAGTTGCTCGACAGCCCACGAACGAGAGGAGAAGAGGCTATGGGCATTTCTGTTGTAACCAACGTCGCGTCTTTGCAGGCGCAACGCAATCTTGGGAAGACCACCAACAATCTCAATAAGAGCATTGAGCGCTTATCTTCCGGACTCCGGATTAACCGGGCCGCTGACGACGCAGCACGATCGGCGATCTCTAGCCAGATGTCGATGCTTGAGCGAGGCCTTAAGCAGGCAGACCGAAACGCAAACGACAACATCAGCTTGATTCAGACCGCTGAGGGCGCACTGAATGAGGTGGGTGGAATCATTTCGCGAATGCGCGAGCTCGCGGTCCAGGCATCTAACGAAGGCACGATGGATACGACGGAGCGGGGCTACCTTGCTCAGGAGTTCACCTTACTTCAGAGTGAGCTTGACCGTATCGTCAACGTCACCGAGTACAACGGTCAGAAGTTAGTCGATGGAACCATCTCGGATGGTATCGATTTCCAGGTTGGTATGAACAATACCGCGAACGACCGAATTTCGATGAGTATCGTCAACACTACGACGACCGGCTTAAGTATCGATACGGACAGCTTGGCTACCTCAAGTCAGGCTCAGGCTGCGATTACTGCGCTTGATACCGCTCTTGCGACGGTGAACACAGAGAGAGCCTCTCTAGGTGCCACTCAGAACCGTCTCCAAATGACGATCAGTAACCTCGGTAATATGTACGAAAACATGGCTGCCAGTAATTCACGTCTTAAGGATGTCGATGTTGCAGAGGAATCCGCAAACCTGGCGGCTCAGCAAATCTTGTCTCAAGCTGGTACATCGATGTTGGCACAGGCCAACCAGTTGCCACAATCGGCGCTCTCTTTGATTGGAGGGTAACGGCGTAACGCGTCCTCTTTAGCGGGGACAACAGTGTTATCAGCTCTCCTTTAATGGGGAGTGATAGAACCTAGCACTCTCCTGGATAGGCGAGTGGCATAATTGGACACTCCACTTCATTGGGGAGTGAGAGAATGAAGCACTCTCCTAATTCGGCGAGTGTTACAATTAGATGCTCTCCTTCATCGGGGAGTGAGAAAATTAGTCACTCTTCATTGATGGCGAGTGACGGAGATACGAGCTCTCCTTAACCGGGGGCAATAGTGTTTCGAATATTGGGTGACCTCGGCCTTCATTATGAGAATCGAGGAAATAAGGCGAATTCGCCGCATACAGACAAAAGGACACCATTATGGCTATTTCAGTAGTAACAAACGTTGCATCTATCCGTTCACAGCGCAATCTAGCGAAAGTTACACTTTCAACATCTCAAAACATTGAGCGACTCTCTTCCGGACTCCGCATTAACCGAGCCGGGGATGATGCGGCGCGAAGTGCTATTTCATCTCAGATGAGTGCGCTTCAGCTTGGCCTTAAGCAGGCTGACCGTAACGCAAACGACAACATCAGCCTGGTACAGACTGCCGAAGGTGCGCTCAATGAAGTAGGGGGGATCGTAACCCGGATGCGCGAGCTCGCAGTTCAATCTGCGAACGAAGGTACCATGGATACAACTGAGCGTGGCTATCTTCACCAGGAATTCAACCTCTTACGCTCTGAACTCGACCGTATTGTGAATGTTACCGAGTACAACGGACAAAAGCTCCTCGACGGTGCAATTACAGGTACTGCCGGGCTGGATTTCCAGGTTGGCATGAATAACAGTGCGAATGACCGAATTTCGATGAGCTTGGCAAATACGACGTCTACCGGCTTGAGTATCGACACCGACAGTTTGGCGAGTGCGACCGGTGCCCAGGCGGCAATCACTGCGCTCGATACTGCCCTGGCAACAATCAACACCGAGCGTGCAACGCTGGGTGCTACACAAAACCGGTTACAGATGACTATCAGTAACCTTGGTAACATGTATGAAAACATGGCTGCGAGCAATTCGCGCCTCAAAGACGTAGATGTCGCGGAAGAATCTGCAGCGTTCTCACGTAATCAGATTATTTCGCAGGCTGCGACCTCCATGCTTGCTCAGGCAAACCAGTTGCCGCAATCGGCACTGTCGTTGATTGGTTAAACAAGTATCAACGTTTGAGCGGGCTTTATATATGTACCGCGCCTCCAAAAGGGGGCGCGGTATCTGTATACCCCCGATTGAGATTGTGACTGGCTATTGAAGTTGTACTTCAAGGTCGACGCAGTCCCTTGATGAAGGAGGTGTTCACTCTGAGACTTTATCTCTCAGTCTAATAATCAGACGAAACTTTCTGCCGCTTTGAGAAGAGGCTTAAGCTTTAGGGGGACCCGACCTAAAGATTTAAAATCGGGTGAATAAGGCGATTTCGCCGCATATTTAGAAAAGGAAAAGGTTATGGCAATTTCAGTGGTGACAAATGTGTCGTCCATTCGCTCACAGAGGAACCTTGCAAAGGTGACTCAGTCAACAACTCAAAATATTGAAAGACTATCTTCCGGTCTTCGTATCAACCGTGCAGGGGATGATGCGGCTCGAAGTGCAATTTCGTCTCAGATGAGTGCGCTTCAGCTCGGTCTGAAACAAGCAGACCGAAATGCCAACGATAATATCAGCCTTGTTCAGACCGCCGAAGGCGCGCTGAATGAAGTGGGTGGCATTGTCACGCGTATGCGTGAGTTGGCAGTTCAGTCCGCGAACGAAGGTACCATGGACACAACGGAACGTGGTTACCTACAGCAAGAGTTTAACCTCTTGCGCTCGGAACTTGACCGGATTGTGAACGTTACGGAGTACAACGGGCAGAAGCTCGTGGATGGAACTATTTCCAGCACCGCAACAGCGTTGGATTTCCAGGTTGGTATGAATAATACCGCCAATGACCGTATTTCCTTGAGCTTGGCAAATACGACATCTACCGGTCTCAGTATTGATACCGATAGTTTGGCGACTGCCAGTCAGGCTCAAGCAGCCATCACCGCACTGGACACTGCTCTCGCTACGGTCAACACCGAGCGCTCCACGCTTGGTGCGACCCAGAACCGGTTGCAGATGACCATCAGCAACCTGGGGAACATGTATGAGAACATGGCTGCGAGTAACTCGCGGCTCAAAGATGTTGATGTTGCTGAAGAATCTGCGGCCTTCTCG